>JACRGL010000066.1 GCA_016212365.1 Candidatus Methylomirabilota bacterium
CTACTTCTGGAAGGAGCGGGAGGTCCACACCCGCCTCCAGGAGATCATGGGCGAGGCCTTCCAAAGGGTGTTTTACCTCTCCAGGGAGAGGAAGGTGGACATGCGGACCGCGGCCATGATGCAGGCTGTAAGCCGGGTAGCCGATGCCCAGAGGCTCCGGGGCCTATATCCGTAGTAGTCCGTGGTCCGTGGTCCGTGGTGTCAGGGCGCGGGGAAAGAAATTCTGGAATTCCTCGGGGTGGGTGAGGAAGCGGAGCCTCCGGGGATCCTCGATTCCGGAAGGGTACATGGGCCTCCCCGAATAGAGGCCGAACTCGGGCATCTCGGCAGGCCTCATCTCGCGGAGGAGGGGAAGGGGTGAATAGCGGGGATTAGGTAGGAAATGGCCGGGTGCCACCTCGTAGTAGGCCCCACCTCTGAGCTCTTTCATGGGGCCATAGACCGAGGAGAAGTCAGCGGCTACCCAGTTGGCCATGGCCAGGGGCCCAGGCCCGGGATTTATAGTGATGTGGCCGTAGTTAGGGAGGATAACTACCTTATCCCCGGGACGGGCCCGGACGAGGATAACGTCTAACACACCTTGGAGGCCCTCGTCCGGTTTCTGAAGGAGGTAGTGGGCCTCCCCGAAGAGGACCTCATATACCTCTGGATAGGTTAAATCCGTTCCAGGCTTTTTAGGGTGGTAATGGCCCACCGTCCTTATAAATTCCTTTCCTACTAGGCCAGGCCGAAGGACGGTAATATCAAAGCGGAGGCCGAATTTTTCCATGACCACCTCATCCTGAGGACGGTGAACCCCCCTGTACATATAGTAGAGCTCTTCTGGCCCTTGAGTATGGAGGTCCAAAAGGAAGTCCCTGGCACCAGCAATGGTCCTCACATCCGGCAAGACAGGCGGTAGATTTCCCTCAAATACCAGACGGCACTCCTGAAGTTCTAGACATAAGGGGAGACCGGATATCCTTTCTAAATCTACTAGCCCTTTGTGGCCCATCAAGCCCTTCCCCCAGGGATGGTAAAGACCTCCTGGCACTTCGAGCACTTGGTCCTAGCCCCTGCTGCCGGGATTTGAGACGGCCTTACCTTATATCCCGCCTTACACTTGGGGCAATGGACTACGGTCACATCCTCTTCTGCAAGGGGGCGGACCCTCTTTCGGTCCAGGTCTATTAAGGCCTCCACCACGTTAGGATCAAACTGGGTCCCTGCACAGCGCTGGAGCTCCTCCAGGACTTCCCGATGATTAAAGACCTTAGTCCGATAGTGGCGGCGCGAGATCATGGCATCATAGGCATCGGCCGCTGCCAGGATGCGGGCCTCGATGGCGATTTCGTCCCCTGCCAGCCCCTGGGGATAGCCCGTCCCGTCGTAGCGCTCCTGGTGCTGAAGGACAATCTCCTTAATCCCCTTCAGGAACTTGATGGGCTCAAGGATCCTGGCCCCCACCGCAGGGTGCTCCCTCATAGCCTGGAGCTGTGGAGGTGTGAGCTTCTCCTTACTCTTCAGGATCTCATCGTCCATCCCGATTTTGCCAATGTCATGCAACGCCCCGGCAATGCGGATGTTCTGGACCTGCTCCTCGGAGAGGCCTATATGTTTGGCGACCGAGACCGCCAGCCGGGTGACCCGCTCCGAGTGATCCCGTGTGTATTCGTCACGGGCCTCCAGGCTTGTAACCAGAGAGCGCAGGGTCTCTAAGAAGTTCTTCTGAATGTCCTCGTAGAGCTTGGCGTTCTCAATAGAGGTGGCGAGATGGCTCCCCAGGGCCTTCAGGGTAGTGAGGTGCTCCTCATAGAAGATGCCTGTTTTATAACTGGCCAGCTCGAAGGTCCCAATCAGCTTATTCCCTTTGATTAAGGGGACCGCCAGGAAGGAGCCTATCTCCCGGCCATCCCCCCATGGACGCCCCTTCAACAGGGAGCGGTTCTCATCTTTTATATGAGGAAGCAGGATGGCTTCCTTCCGAAGGGCAAGCCAGCCCGGGTATCGCCCTTCATCCAAGGGGTAAACCCCCTCCCGCGCCTCAGTACTGCCCCCCTGGGCGGTGGCCAGGATGCGGAGTTCTCTCGCCTCCTCGTCATAGACGCATATCTCCCCTACATCGTAGGGGATGATCCTCGCTACCTCCTCCAGCATCCTGGAAGAGACCTCCCGGGTATCCAGGGTGGAAGCCATTACCCGGCTGGCCTCATAGAGGGTAGATAACTCCGCTACCTTAGCCTCCAGCTCCTGGTTGGAGTGAGCCAACTCAGCAGTGGCGATCCGAACTTTCTTCTCCAGCTCCAGGCTGAAGTCCTTCACCCGGGCATAGAGCTCGGCGTTCTCAATGGCTGCCGCTGCCTGGCTAGAGAAGGTGGTTAGGAGCTCTAGGTCATGCTCGTTAAAGGTCTCGCCTGTGGCCTTGCAGTTTACATTAAGGACCCCTATCACCCCGCTCTTGGTGAAGAGGGGGACACTCAGGAGAGACTTGGTCTTATACTTGGCATCGCTGGCCAACTTGGCAAACCGGGGATCCTTTTCTATATCGTGAATCAAAAGGGGCTCCCCTTTCTCGGCCACCCATCCAGCGATCCCTTGCCCCACCTTCTGGCGGGTGGTCTTCACCACCTCATCCGGCAGCCCGGTGGCCGCCTTGATGACCATCTCCTGCGTCTCCTTATCAATAAGCATTATAGAGACAATCTCCACCCCCATCACCGCCGCGATGCTGAGGACGATCTTCTCCAGAAGGCGGTCTATCTCTACAAGGGAATGGATATACTGGCCTACCCGATTCAGGGTACCCAGCTCCTTTACCTTGACCTGGAGGTCCTGGATGAGGCGTTTGTTTTCCAGCTCGATCCTGCGCTTGCTGATGGCCTTGTCCACCGAGTGGTATAGCTCATGGGGGCGGAAGGGCTTCCGGATATAATCGTAGGCCCCCTTCTTCAGGGCCTCGATGGCGCTCTCCAGGGTAGCATAGGCAGTAATAATAATAACGAAGACATCGGGATCCGTCTTTTTAATAATGGGGAGAAACTCGAGTCCGGAGAGCTCTGGCATCATGATGTCTAGGAGGACGATGTCGATTCCCCCTTTCTCCAGCTTGGCCAGGCCCTCTTTGGCATTCTCCGCGGTGAGGACCCGGAAGCCCCTCAGGGATAGCATGTCGTCGCAGAGCCTCCGCATGAATAGCTCGTCGTCGATTACCAGGACGGTTTCCATGAATGGACCTTCCCTTCTAAAAATGGACCTTCCGCAGGGGGCCTCAGCGGGCCCCTTTCTTTAAGACCTCATTCAGGCTCCCGGGGCGGTAGCCTTCTAAGTCCAGGACCACATAGGTATACCCTAACTCCTTCAAGCGCCGGGCAATAGCCTCACCGAATCCCCCGGCCAGGAAACGGGACATCTCCTCGGGGCCTACCTCAATACGGGCTATGTCCTCATGGTGTCGCACCCGGACCTGGCGGAAGCCCAGTCCCCGGAGATACTCTTCGGCCTCTTCCACCATCTTGAGCTTTTCCCTCGTTATGGCCACCCCGTATGGGAAGCGAGAGGAAAGACACGCCATAGAGGGCTTCCCCCAGGTGGGAAGGCCCAGCTCCCTGGAAAGGGCACGGATCTCTCCCTTTCCCAGGCCGGCCTCGAGGAGGGGACTTCGAATCCCCAGCTCCTGAGCGGCCTGCCTCCCAGGGCGGTGTTCTGCCAGGTCGTCCCGGTTAGTGCCGTCCACAATGTATCGGAGACCTTCCGCCCGGGCCACCTGGAGGAGCTTGCTGAAAAGCTCGCTCTTGCAGAAATAACAGCGATCAGGGGGGTTATCGGCAAAGCCGGGAATCTCCAGCTCCTCAGAGACAATTATGAGGTGACGGGCACCTATCTCCCGGGCCATGGCCCGGGCCTCCTCTAACTCCCGAGCGGGATAGGTCTGGGAGCATGCGGTGACAGCAACTGCTTGCTCCCCCAACACGTCGTGAGCCACTTTAAGAAGGAAGGTGCTGTCTACCCCACCCGAGTAGGCCACCAATACACTGCCCATTTGCTCGAGGAGGGATTGCAAGAGGCGGTATTTTTGCTGAAGCCCATCCTGGGACATCTATTACCCCCTCTTCTTTATGGCCTTGAAGAGGCCTGCCAGGGAATGGGGATGGGGCATAAGGAGAATGTGGCCTTCGATGTGCCGCGAGGGATCCTGGAAACGAGTCTCGATCACCAAGGCGCTGGAGCTGATGCCGGAAAGGTCTTTGAGGACAAGGTCAATCACCGCCCCAGCCAGATCAAAGGCTAGGTGGGGAATGGAGGGGATGAGGGTTAGCCTCAGCAGATCGCTCAGGGCAGAAAGATAAGCCGAGGCCAGGATATTTCCCACCTCCTTGAGGGCAGAGCCGTCCTCTTCGGAGAGGGCGGCCGCCCGGCCCGCCATTTTCCCCATCAAAAGCCCTAAAAGGGAAGCCATGGCCTCTCTGGAGAACAACACCAGGATATTCCCCCGGGCATCCCCCAGGATGCGGAGGTAAAGGGCAGCCACTAGCCGCTCCTCCCCACCTATCAGGGACGTGACTTCCTTTAAGGGGAGGACCCGCACCTCCGGGGCCTCAAGGTGGACCTTTAGGCCCAGGAGTTGAGAGAGGGCAGTGGCCGCGTGGTCGAAGCCTACATGACTTACCCTTCTAAGGGTTTCTAACTCGCGCTCTCCCAGACTAGCGAAAACTTGGCTCATAGGGTGTTAAGATCGAGGATCAGGATAAGGCTCCCATCTCCTAATATGGTCACCCCGGCGAAGCCTCGAACCCCCTTTAGGGCCTTCCCCAGGGGTTTGACTACCGCCTCCCGGTAGCCCAGGAGACCATCAACCACTAGCCCCACCGTCTTCCCCCGCCGCTCGGCCAGGACAGCGGGTCTGGGCAAGCGGCCATCCCCTGCCTGAAGCGGATACCCCAAGAGGCGATCCAGCCGGAATAAGGGCACCAGGCCTTCCTCTAAGGCTATCAGTTCCTGCTTTTGGGAGCGCTGGACCATACGAGGGGAAACTTCGATAGTCCGGAGCACCCGGGAGAGGGGGATGGCGTAGGTCTCGGCACCTACCTTTACCATCAAGACCTGGATTATAGCCAGCGTAAGGGGGAGTCGCAAGGTGACCGTTGTGCCTACACCTAACTGGGATTCTATGAGGAGGCTTCCCCGCAAGGCCTCCACTGCGGTCTTTACTACATCCATCCCTACCCCCCGACCGGAGACCTCGGAGACTTCCCTCGCAGTGCTGAACCCGGGGAGGGTAATTAAGTACAGGGAGTCCTCATCGCTCATGGTATCGTATTGCTCTTTACTGATTATGCCCCGCTCTAATGCCAGGCGGCGGATCTGGGCGGGGTCCATCCCTTGGCCATCGTCGCTCACCTTGATCAAAACGAACTCTTTCTCTCGAAGGGCCTCAAGGCGAATGGTCCCGATGGGGGGTTTCCCCAGGCGAACCCGCTCCTCCGGATCCTCGACGCCGTGGTCAATGGAATTCCTAAGGAGGTGAAGGAGGGGATCCGGGAGTTCTTCCAAGATGGCCCGGTCTAGCTCGATATCCCTGCCCACAATCTCCAAATCCACTTCCTTGCCCTTCTTCCGGGCTAGATCCCGCACCGCTCTGGGAAAGCGGTCGGCAATGAGTTCGATAGGCATCATCCTGAGCTTCAAGGCCTGCTGGTGGAGGCTCCCTATAAGGCTCTCAAGTCGATCCATGCCTTCCTTTAGAGGACGGGAGGGAATGCCCTTAAACTGGTCAACCAGGCCACTTTTGGCGATAATCAGCTCCCCCACCGAGTCGATGAGGTCGTCCAAGAGCCGGGCCTCAACCCTCATCATGAGACTCCTCTTTAGGGATGGCGGCATTGGGGGAACGGGGGGCTTCGCGGCCTCGACGGGCTCAGGCCTAAGGGGACCCGAAGGCGGGGGTGAAGGCAAGAAGGGGGAGACCTCCACGGCCGCGATGTCAGGATAAGTGGCCACTGTCCTCTTGATCTGAGGCGGCCCTTTAGCGGTGGCGAGGAGGGCGAAAAGGGCACCCTTGAACTTCCCCTTTTTTATCTCCTCGAAATCAGGGGAGGCCTTCACCAGTTCTCCAAGATCCTTTAGCTTTTTGAGGGTAATGTATGCCCGGGCCGTAGGGAGGGGGGCATCCTCGGCGATGTTGATATGGAGATTTAACAGGCCCAGCCCCCTTTCCTGGGCCTCTTTAAGGATCCTTTCTTCCTCGCCCTTCACGGCCACAGGTGCAGCGGCTACCCCCTCCGGGGTTAGATGGACAGATGGGGCAGCCTTCCCGGCCTCGGCCGTAGAGAAGGACTCTAACTTTCTTAAAAAGGCGCCGCTATCTATATCGGGAGATCCTCCACCGGCGATCCCTTCGATCCCCCGTTTGAGAAGGTCGAGGCCTTCGAAGAGGATATCCACCACCCCCTTCCCCACTGTGCCTCCCCCCTGGCGGAAGACGTCCAAAAAATCCTCCAGACGGTGGGAGATCTGGGCCAAGCCTGGAAAGCCCATGGAAGCCGCCATGCCTTTCAAGGAATGGGCCTCACGGAAGAGATTATCGATGCTACCCCGATCCTCTGGATTCTTTTCTAGGACAAGCAGGAGGTTGTCAATCTTTTGAAGGTGCTCCTGGGATTCGCTTATGAACATCTTCAAATATTTGGACATATCCATGGGATCACCTTTTCACAATCTTCAGGATCTCTCCGGCCATGTCTTTCAAGGGGACCACTCGATCTGCCACTTGGGCCTCCACTACTACTCGAGGCATGCCGTAGATCACGCAGGACTCCTTGGCCTCAGCGAGAACCGTTCCCCCCTGTCGCTTGACCGCCTGGGCACCTACCAGCCCGTCTTGGCCCATGCCCGTCAGGATCACTGCCACCGCCTTCTCCAGGAAGGCCTCAGAAACCGAGCTAAAGAGAAGGTCGGCCGATGGCCGAACACCGTGCAGCGGAGGCCTTTGATGGAGGCGTATAACCACCCCACCACCATCCCGCCTCTCCACCTCCATGTGGTGATCTCCCGGGGCTACGTAGGCCAGACTACCCTTGAGGGTCTCGCCGTTTTCCGCTTCCTTCACCGGAAAGGCCGAAACCTCGCTCAGGCGCCGGATCAGGATTGGGGTGAATTTGGGATGGATGTGTTGGACAATGAGGATGCTAGCTGGGAAATCCGCAGGGAGGCTGGATAGCAGGCTCATCAAGGCCTGGGGGCCTCCTGTGGAGGTCCCAACGGCCACGGCCCATAATGGAGGTGGAATCGAGAGGAAAGGAAATGGCCTTCCCTGCCTTGCGGGGCTGGGTAGAGGCTTAGCCGCCCATCTCCCTTGCCCCTGGCGCCCCATATCCATGATGCCTTTCCTTCTCAAGCGCTGAGAATAATCCAGTCTAAGTCTCCCCTATTTCTCGGGAAGAAGGGGTTGAAAATCGTCGTCCAGGCCCAGAACGCTTTGCACCACCTTCAGCACCTTGGCCGGCTGGAAGGGTTTAACAATGAAGTCCTTAGCCCCCGCCTCTATGGCCTCGGCTATCAATGACTCCTGGCCAAGGGCGCTACACATCACGACCTTAGCCTCCCGATCGAACTTCATGATCTCCTTCAAGGCGGTGATCCCATCCATTTTGGGCATGACGATATCCATGGTGGTGAGGTGGGGCCGGATCTCTTTATATAATTTGATGGCCTCCTCTCCGTCCTCTGCCTCACCTGCGATGACGAAGGCCCCCCGGGCGAAGATGTCCCGGATCATGCTCCTCATGAAGATGGCATCATCTACGATAAGGATCCTGATGCTCATCCGAGTCTCCTGAGCTGCTTTATTCGGGACCCTTCCCTTGATCAGGGATCAAAGATAAAACCGCCTTTCTCAAGTCCAGGATATTGAACACTAAGCCATCCAGGCTGGCAATGGCCCGCAGGTATGAAGACCAAGCCCTAAACCCTTCAGGCAGAGGGTTTTCCTCCAATAGGTCCCGGGAAACTTCTCGAATCTGGGAGACTTCCTCCACCAAGATCCCCACCTCTAGCTCTGGGTCACCTAAGTCCAGGACAAGGATTTGGGAGGCCTTTTTGTCCAGGGACATGGGTATATCCAGGGTGACTCCGAGATCATAAAGGGTGAGCACCTTCCCACGTAAATTCATGACCCCCACCACCCCAGGAGGGGCATTAGGAACCCGGGTCACCTTCCCTATGGGGGCTATCTCCCTTACCTCTTCGATCCGAAGGGCAAACCACTCATCGCCCATGCGGAAGCAGACCAACCCTTCCTGGGTGGGCGTCTCCTGGGAGATAGGCTCTAAAGCCAACCCTTCCGGCATCTCAGTCTCCCACTTTAAACCGCAAGACTAAGCCCCTCAGGCGATCAGCCATCCCCGAGAGCTGCTGGGCAGAGTCGGCCATCTGCTCCATGGAGGCCGTCTGCTGGGTAGTGGCCGCCGAGGCCTCCTCGGTGGAGGCCGCATTATCCTGGGCCACTTTTGCAATCTCGTCGATGGTGCGCACCATTTCCTCCGCCCCCTTGGTCTGCTGGTGGGTAAGGACGGATATCTCTTGGACCTTCTTCACTTCTTCCAGGACCACCCGCACGATGTCCTGCAGCGCCTCCCCTGTAAAGGTCAGGATCTCCTTCCCAGAGTCGATCTCCTTGGTAGCTACCTCCATAGACGCCAGGACGCGGCCAGACTCAGTCTGGATCTCCTTGACGATCTCAGCGATCTTTTCCGCCGAGCCACCGGCCTCAGTGGCCAGCTTCCGCACCTCCTCGGCCACTACCGCGAAGCCCCGACCGTGCTCACCGGCCCGGGCTGCCTCAATGGTGGCATTCAGGGCAAGCAGGTGGGTCTGCTGAGCGATCTTGGTGATGGCATCCACGATGCTCCCGATCTGCTGGGTCTTCTCGCTAAAGCGCTTGACCCCTGCGGTGGAGGTCTCGACCATATCGAAGACCCCCTTCATCTTGGTCATGGCTTCCTGGGCTGATTTTCCCCCTGTCTGGGCAGCATAGCCGGCCTCGGCCGCGGCCTCGGCCGCGGAGCGGGCCCGGGAGGCAATCTCATTTATGGAGCTGGCCATCTCCCGCATGACCCGGGAGGTCTGCTCCACCAGATTGGCCTGGTGCTCGGCACCTTTAGCGATCTGCTCCACCGTGCTGGCGATCTCCTCAGTGGAGGCGTTCATCTCCTCTGCTGAAGACGAAAGGGCTAAGGCAGAGCTGGTAACTGCCTCTGCCGTGGCCTTCACCTCTCTGACGACCTCTCGTAAACTCTGGACCATGTGATTGAAGGCCTTCCCCAGTTCCCCTATCTCGTCTTCTACAGGGATCTTGATATCACGAGTGAGGTCACCCTGGCTGATGACCTTAGTGGCCTCCGCCAGGGAGCGCACCTCCTTAATAATACCGCGGGAAATGACCAGGGCCAGGAGGGAACCGATCAGGAGGGCGGAAAAACCACTAATGAAGTCGCGGGCGGCCACATTCCTCAGGGAGAGGGAGAGGATGCCGCTAATGAAGACTATGGTAAAGATCACAGCCAGGAACCCAAGGAGTATTTTGTTACCGATGGTCACCTTCATACCTTCTCCTCCCATAAAACCTGGACCAGCCCGACTCAGGACTGGAAATTAAAAGCCGGGCCCCAAAAGGGCCTTTCCAGAGAAATTTCTAGAAAACAATACAATAGGGCCACCTCTAAGTCAAGGAGAAAGCGCCTCAGAGGGGCTTTCGGTAGATCCTCTCACTGATACTTACCGGCTCAAAGAGCTCTCGTGCCGCCCCTTGAAGGCCCTCCACCCGACCTAGGACCAGATAGCCTCCGGGATTGAGGATCTGATAGAATATATCCAGGGCCTGCCTCTGGACAGAAGGGGTCAGGTAGATCATGACGTTGCGAAAGGTTACCAAGTCAAGGCGTGAGAAGGTAGGTTCCTCCAAAAAGAAATTGTGCTCCCTAAAGATCACCATCCCCTTGACCTCATCCCGGACCCGCAATCCCCTTCCCTCCGGCCGAAAATACTTACGGCGGAGAGCCTCCGGCACCTGAGCCAATTTGGCTTGGGGATAAAATCCCTCCTTGGCCCGCTCCAAGCTCTTTCGATCCACGTCGGTGGCGTAAATAAGGACCGAATACTCGGCGATAGTTTCCCTCAAGGACTCCCGCAAGAGGATGGCCAGGGAATAGGGCTCCTCCCCACTGGCGCAGCCGACGCTCCAAAGGCGAAGGGCACTGACCCCCTGTCCCCTTTTTCGGGCAAGGATGTCGGGCAGGGCGTACTCAGCGATGATTCTAAAGGCCTGAGGGTTTCGAAAAAACTCGCTGACATTGACGGTGAGGACGTCGAGGAGCGAGGGAAGCTCCCCAGGATCCGCCTGGAGGGCCTCCAGGTATGCCCCCAGGGTCCGTGTACCCAAGGCCCTCTGGCGGACAGCTAGGCGGCGCTCGACCCAGCGCTCCCTATATTGGTAAAGATCCAGGCCTCCTTCCCGAAGCACCAAGTCCCGGAGTCGGGCGAAGGCCTCTCCCTTAGTAGGGGTGGATATTAACCCCCCTTGGATCGATTCCCTTGGCATCTTCGATCCTCACTGCCAGGCCCCGAATCCACCTCATCCACCAGGGTCATAGAGTATCGCAAGCAAGAACCATGCCAGCAAATTAAGCCACCGTCCAAGCATTTTCAAAAGGGACTGTTAACACAGTTTCAGCCCTCTGTCAAGGACAAGGAGACCTTTCCCCTTTACAAACGGATGCCGGGCGTGGTAAAAGGTAATCAATGGAGAAGGGGCCTTCCTAATCTGGAGTATATTCATGCACCAAACCATAACGGAAGCCGCGGATGCAGGGCACCGCAACTATTGGAAATCAAGGACCCTTCTCGGGAAGTTGCTAAAGGTTGAATAAATTCACTCTCCTCCAAATCCTCCTCCTCGGAGTCCTGATCCTGGCCTCTGCCTTCTTCTCCTCCTCTGAGGCCGCCTTCTTCTCCTTGGGTCGGGTCCGGCTCAAGAAGCTTTGGGACACTGATCCCTCCCGCATCGGACCTGTAGTTAAGCTTCTGGAAAGGCCCAGGAGATTACTCCTCACCATCCTTATCGGCAACGAAATGGTAAACGTGGCGGCCTCAGTGGTCGCCACTAGCCTGGCCCTCACCCTCTTGGGAAACATAGGCCTGGGGATAGCCATCGCCTTCATGGTGCCTACAATTTTGATCTTTGGAGAGCTGGTTCCCAAGTCCTGGGGTGTAGCCCGATCCGAAGGGCTGGTCCCCATCCTTGCCCCTCCTTTAGATCTATTTTGCCGAATTGTAACCCCCATAAGGTGGCTCCTCAAGCTGGCCGTTGACAGGGTCCTTCTTCCCCTTGGGGTCTCCCCTATGGCTACCCCCTCCATAATCTCCGAGGACGAGTTTAAGACCCTGATCGAAGTGAGCCAGAAGGCAGGTGTTGTGGAGGAGGGGGAGCAGAAGATGATTCGAAAAGTCCTGGATTTCGGCGAAATGAAGGTCCGCGAAGTTATGACTCCCAGGACCGATATGTTCTGCCTAGAGATGGGCCTCTCCTTAGAAGAGGCCGAGGAGAAGGCAAAGGAGGGCCGCTACTCCCGGATTCCTGTCTATGAGGGAAACATAGATCAGGTGGTGGGCATCCTCTACGTCAAGGACCTAATGACGGCCAGTATAAAAGGCCTGGCGCCCAGAGGGCTGCGGGACCTCCTCCAGCCTGCCCTCTTTGTTCCCGAGACCAAGAGGCTGGACGCTATGCTTAAGGAGTTCCAGAGGAGGCACCGCCACATGGCCATAGTTGTGGATGAGTATGGGGGAACGGCGGGGTTGGTGACCCTAGAGGACCTCCTGGAGGAGTTGGTGGGGGAGATTCGCGATGAATTCGATTTCCAGCACCGCGCCTTGGTCCCTATAGATACTCATAGATACCGGGTATCCGCCATGATGGGGGTGGATGAATTCAATCAGACCCTGGCTGGTGGCTTGCCGGAGGACGAGGCGGAAACCATTGGCGGACTCGTCCTCCACCTCTTCGGCAAGGTCCCGGCCCGGGGGGAATCCGTGACCTTCGGGGGTTTCGAATTTACCATAGAGAAGATGCGGGGGACCAGAATTCTGGAACTAGTTGTGAGGCGATGCCCGGGCCTTGCAGGAGAAGAGCCGGGTCCTCCAGAAGAAGGTGATACCCGATGAGTCTCTTCCTTTTCCTTCCCCTCTTCTTCCTCCTGCTCCTCCTTCAGGGCTTCTTCTCCGGCTCGGAAATGTCCCTCATCTCGGTGAGTCCCTTGAAGGCCCGCCATCAAGCGGCAAAGGGGTGGCGGTCGGCCCTCTTGGTGGAGGGGTTTCAAAAATCGCCGGGCCAATTTCTGGCCACCACCTTGGTAGGAACCAATCTAGCTGTAATCGCCAATTCTGCCTTGCTCACCTGGGTCTTCTCTACTACCTGGGGGGACCGGGCAGGGTACCTGGCTGCCCTATTCCTGATCCCGTTTTCCCTGGTCTTTGGGGAGGCCATCCCAAAGGTCTTCTTTCAGCAGAATGCCGAGACCTGGGCCTTTAGGGTAGCCTTTCCCTTGGCCTTATGTCGCTGGCCTTTGGCCCCTTTGACCTATACGGTCACTCGGATCGCTCAGCTCCTCTTACCCCCGACCGGAAGATCACCCGAGAGCCTCTTTATCAGCCGTGAGGGGATCCGGCTTCTCCTCCAGAAGGACGAAGAGGCAGCCAAGCTCGAAAGCGAGGAGAAGAAGATGATCCACAAGATCATCGACTTCGGCGACACTACCGTCAGGGAGGCCATGATCCCCTTGATCGAGGTGGTGGCCCTGCCAAAGGAGGCGACGGTGGAGGAGGCGATAGCCATTGTAGCCGAACACCATTTTTCTCGCATCCCCGTCTATGAGGGGCGTATCGACAACATTATAGGGATCGTCCACGCCTTCGACTTATTTTTCTCCCGTGAAAAGGGAGAAGACCTGGCTTCCCTTATCCGGCCTGCCTTCTATGTCCCGGAAATCAAGCGGGCCGATGACCTCCTTCGGGATTTTCAACGAGAGCAGGCGCAGATGGCCATCGTGGTGGATGAATACGGGGGTGTAGAGGGGATCGTGACGGTGGAGGACCTCCTCGAGGAGATCGTAGGGGAAATCGAAGATGAGTATGACGAATCGGCTCCTCCGCTGTGGAGGCTTCCCGATGGCTCCTATCTCGTGGATGCCAGGGTGGAAGTAGACCGTTTGAATGAGGAACTCGGCCTCGACATACCTAAAGGGGAGTACGAAACCCTCGGGGGCTTCCTGCTTTTCTTACTCCAGAGGATACCTCGAGCGGGGGAAGAGGCTCACTACGGCAGCCTCCGCTTTCTCATCACCGAGGCCGATAGGAAGAGCATCCTTCGGGTCAAGGTGAAGCCCTCAGTCCCTAAGGCTGAAGTAGACCAGGGAAGGGATAGCTAAGGCTTCCCCTCCTTTTCCTCACGGAGGCGCTGGCTCTTTTCCAATTGTTCGGCAACGAGCTTGGCTGCCAAGTCCTTGCAGCCTAGCCCGAAGGCAATAGCAAGGGCCAGGCAAATGGAGCCGAAGAGGAGGATGAAGGCCGCAGTTACGATCTGAGTGGCGATGTCCAGCTCCTGGAGTGCCATGGCCGCTGCCAAGACTATAACGCCGTAGCGGACCACTTGGCTCAGGACTTCGGACTGGGCCAGGCGGGCGCCGGTCTTGACTGCCCCTGCCAGGAGGTTAGCGAAGAAGAGGCCCAAGACCAGGATGACGATAGCAGCAATAATCCGGGGGATATAAAGGAGGATATCGTTTAGAATCTGAGATGCGATTTGAAGACCCAGGGCATTGATGGCGGCCATGAAGGCAATGACCATAACAAGCCAATAGACCAGCTCCCCCAAAAGCTCAAGCGGCGACTGTTCGATCCTACCCTGGACGAAGAGCTCATCAAGGCCTGCCTTCTCCGAGGCAGTGTCGAAGTGGAGGACCATCAGAAGCTTGATGGTCACCACCTTGCAAAGTCTGGCCAAGAACCAGCCCCCTACCAAGATGAGGATGGCAGCGAGGATGTTGGGGAAATAGGATGCTATCTTGGTGGCGAAGGCCTTGCCTGGGCTAATCAGGGCCTCGGAGAGATCCATCCTGGCTCCTTGAGCCCCCTTGCTAAACCCGGAGGCTTGAATCCCTATTTCCTCCGGCGTTCTAAGAGGATAACCGACCTTTCCCCTCCATCCCCCGTCCCTACAATGGGTTCTCCCGGGGAATTGAGACCGGAGATGGCCCGGATATTCTGTTCAAACTCTTTGAGCCGGCCAAGCTCTGCCCTGAGCTTCTCAAGCTGCTCAGCCTGGCCCTCGAGGAGGGTGGTGAGGGCCTTGTTCTCCCTTTCTAGAAATGCCAGACGCACGGCATTGTAATGGCCGCGGAGGGACTGGATAAAGGTTAGCGACGAGCCCAGGATAGCGGCCAAAAGGAAGACCCCCACCAGGAAGAGGAGCCGCTTTTGGAATTGGAAGCGCCGGACGGGGCCAGAATCGGAGAATGCCATGATGGTGATGAAGCCACGGAAATACCTAGAGGTCTTAGAGAACAGGGGTTTTCTTAAGCGTTCTAGCTCATGCAAAATGGACACAACTTCATCCCTCCCTTCATATGGATAATTAGGGCTAGCGACCTAAAAAATGACCCCTTGATTTTTACCTAAAGAAACCCCCTCTGTCAAGGAAAAAGGAAGGATCGCGATAAACCCTTATTTTTAGCTATATCTGGTAGGCAGGGCACACGTAGCCACGGTTCTCTAACCGTGGTTTAATTTGATCGCGATCTCAGGGAGGACAGGGTCCGCACCTTTTCTGACCTAGGAGAGGCTCAGCCTTTCCAATTCTTGGAGGACACGTCTCCTGATGGTTTGGACCTTGGGAAACTCCCGGACTACCACCCCATCTTTAATCAGGGGTTTCAAAAGGGACTCATAATCGCCGCCGCAGGGGCATGGCGGCCCGCTCGCCGCTAAGGGAAGGATAATGGTGTTTTTACAGGCTCGGCAGCGGAGGACCTTTTTGCTACCCGACATCTTTCCCCGCTTGGCAATGGCGTTGCCTTCGATCTCAACGATGTCCAGGGCAAAATCCATTACTGGAGCGTTTGATATGGAGGTGCCCACTCCATAGGCATCGACGACCTGATTCAGTTGGAGGATCTCCTCCTCATCGATGCCGCCGCTCACGAAGAGCTTAACATGCCTGTAGCCCCGATAATCCAGCTCCCACCTCACTTCCTTCAATATCTCCAGGAAATTCCCCCTGCGAGAGGCGGGTGTATCCAAGCGGACGGCAAAGAGGTCCTTTCCCAAAGCCTCGGCTGCCCTTACCGCCTCCTGTTTCTCGTCGAAGAAGGTATCAACGAGGACCACCCTTCTCACCTTTTTATCTATGAGCTCGTGAAAGGCCTTGGCTGCCTCGACACAGTCCCCTAGCATAAGGATAAGGGCGTGGGGCATTGTTCCCATGGGGTCCTCTTCAATGAGCTCGGCGCTCTTGATCACGGCCACCCCATCGCAGCCTCCCAAAAATGCATTGCGCTCAATCATGGGGGCGATGGCTGGATGCATGCGCCTTGCGCCGAAGCTGATGACCATCCTACCATCGGCCGCCTTCTTGCAGCGGGCCGCCTTGGTGGCGATTCCCGAAGCCTGACAGAGGAGGCCTAATAGGGCGGTCTCATAAACGGCATAGTCCACGTATTTACCCTCGAGCACCATTACCGGTTGATTGACATCGAAGATTGCCCCTTCCTCCATGGCCTCCACGTGGATGGGCAAACCCTGGAGAAGGGCCCCCACCTCCTCTACCCCTGCCAATACTCCCCATCTCCAGCCCTTAGGAAAGCTCTTCAGGATGACCTCGGCCTTGGCGTGCTTGTTGACTCCCTTCCTCTCAAGGATTTCCACTGTCCGAACGAAATATACGTCGGTTATGCCCCCTGTTTTGATATCCTCATCCTTGGCAGTATGGAACATCAAGTCCACCTCCGTCTAATGGCCCTTCCTTCGGAGGACCTCTTCAATCCGGGCCAGCAATTTACTGGGACTGAAGGGCTTCGTGATGTAGTCATCGGCGCCCAGCTCCATGCCCTTTGCCCGATCCACCTCCTTCCCCTTGACCGTCAGCATGAAGATGGGGGTGGAAGAGGTCTCGGGGTCTCGTCGGAGTCGCACCAGAGTCTCGAAGCCGTCCATCTTGGGCATCATAACGTCAAGGAGGATCAGGTCCGGCTTCTCCCTCCGGGCCCTCTCCAAGGCCTCCTGTCCATCTCGAGCAGAAACCACCATATGCCCCGCAGCTCGGAGTTTATAGTCGATAATTTTAATTATATGGACCTCATCATCCACTACTAAAACCTTTGCCATAAACCCACCCTTTCATAAAGGGATTACGGTTAAGGGGCCTTCATTTATGAAGCCCAAAAAGCGAGCCGTAGAGCCGTCCGAAATCCTCCAAGTCCAAAGTCTCCCCCCTACGCTTAGGGAGGATCCCCGCTACAGCTAAGGCATGGTCCAACTTTCTAGGGTCTTGGATCAGGGCCGGGTGGGCCAAAAGGGCGTTTCTCAAGGTCTTCCGCCGTTGGCCAAAGGCTGCCCTTACAAGCTTGAAGAAAAGGACCTCATCTCGGACTTTGATCCGAGGGCTTGCCCGAATATCTAACCTGACTAAAGAGGAGTCCACCCCCGGCCTCGGGTAAAAGGCCTCCCGGGGGACTTCGGCCAGGAGGTGAACATCGGTGTAATATTGGATATAGACGGAAAAGGAGCCGTAATCCTTGCCCCCGGGCATGGCCAGCATGCGGGCCGCGACCTCCTTCTGGACCATGACTAAGAGGGAGGAAAAGAGATGCGGAAGACTTATCAATCTGGTTAAGAGGGGAGTGGTGATAGAATACGGAATGTTGGCCACCACCTTTACCTTTCCCCTAGTCCTCCCGCGAAGGTAGGTCTCAAAATCGCACTTAAGGGCATCTGCATGGATAACACTAACCCGCCCCTCCTCCCGAAAGGCTTCTCGGAGGATACGGCAAAGCCTTTCGTCTATCTCAACCGCCAGCACAAATGCCGCCTTCCGGGCTAGGCCTTGAGTCAAGGCCCCCAGGCCCGGGCCGATCTCCACTATCACCTCCTCCGGGCCGAGGCAGGCCTCCTTTAGAATTAGCTCCAAGACCCCGGGATCCACCAAGAAGCTCTGGCCCAGCCTCCTGCTTGGCCTGATACCATATTGGTGGAGGAGGCGCCGGGCCTCGACCAAAAAGGTCTCCGGCATGTAAGTCGAGTCAAATCCTGGGATGATCAGCGGGATTAGGCTGGCCCCTCCTTCATCTCCCGGGCCAGGCGGAGATAAATCTTGGCCATGTTATTTTCTGGATCCAGGGACAGGGCCTTCTCCCAAACCAGGATGGCCTTTTCCAAATCCCCTCCTTTAAAATAGAGGAGACCTAGATTAGTGTAGGCCTCCACATAGTGGGGATTGATCTCCAGGGCCCTGAGAAAGGAGGTATTGGCTTCCTTATAGTCCCCTTTTTCTCGATAGGAAATGGCCAGCCGGTTGTGGACATCGGCAAAGTGAGGACAGAGGTCCAGGCTCTTTTTAAACTCCTCTACGGCCTGCTCGTATAGCCCCAGTTCATGATAAACCTTTCCCAGGTCAGCATGAGCATTGGCTAGCTTGCTGCGGACCACCGAGCTCAGGGGAGAGGTGAACCCCCTCTCTCGTTCCAAGGCTTTTCCGTATTCCATGATGGCTAGGTCATAAGCCCCAATGTCGGCTAGGGTAATAGCCAGATTGAGCTGGGCCTCCGTGTAGTTCGGATTGAGGCTCAAGGCCCGACGGAATTGCTCAATGGCCTTCTGGGGGAGGTTCTTTTGACTATAGATGAAGCCCAGCATATTGTAAATATTTGCGTATAAAGGGGTCTGGTCAATAATCTCCAAAAGCAGGCGCTCAGCCTCGTCGTACTCGCCGGAAAGGAAGCACTGGGTCGCCTTCTGAATTAGTTGCCGAAGCTCTACCTTCATTTCGACCTCTAAGCCCAGCTACTCTTTCCCTAGCTCTACGATAGAGTCTTTCAGCTCCTTGAAGGACTGTTTCAGGCTGTGGAGGAGATTGGTCAAAAATGATCCAGAACTCTCCCTCCTGGGCTTAGAGGCCACAGTGATCCCCAGCCTTTTCCCGGCCTCATAGGCAAAACGAGAATCTGGATGAGCCTGGAGTAAATGCTGGAAGGCCTCCTTGGCCCTCTCTTTTTGATCCAGCCTCCAGAGGGACTCCCCCACATAGTAAAGGGCTTGATCATCAAGGCCAAGGCCGGGGTACTTACCCAGCACCACCTTGAAACGATGGAGGGCTGCCTCGTATCTGCCCCGGTTAAAGTAGAAGGTACCAACGTAGAGCTCCTTCTCCGCTAGCTTCTTGCGGCAGATCTCGGACTTCCTAGCGGCCTCCTGGGCATAAGGAGAATCGGGCATGGCATCGGTCAGGGTCTGGAAATGGTCCAGGGCCTTTTGAGTAGAAGATTGATCGCGGTCCACGGAATTTATTTGATCGAAGTAAGTGAGGCCTAAAAAGTAATGGACCTCATCGGCCCTCTCATGTTGGGGATGGAGATCCAGAAACTTTAAATACTCTGTCCGGGCCTCCTCGTATTTCCGCTCCCGGTAATAGGCCCTGGCTATACTCAGCTTGGCCAGGGGGGCCAGGTCACTTTCGGGATACTGAGTGAGGATCTTCCCTAGATCCTCACGGGCCTGCTCGTATTTTTTCCGCTCCAGCTTTCGCTCGGCCTCCTGATAGATCTCCTTATCCGATCGGACTGGTTCCTTCTTTGGGGTACTGGCACATCCCCAGGAGAAGGCCGCCACCAATAAGAGGCCCAGGATTTTAAAAGCCGATCTCCTTAGGTTCAAGGGAGACCCCTTTAGGTTTAAAACCCGGTGGACGATATCTACTAAAAGACAAGTCTATCTCTAGAATCTCGATCTCTGTGTCTAAGATCTGGGCCAGGGTCATCAGCCTCTGGGAGGGTCGAAGATCTCCAGGATGCGCTGGCCGATGGCTAAAACTTCTTCCTAGGCCGATTCCGCCTTCTTCTTATAGAGGATTATGGGGTTTCTCCGCTCCTGGACCACTTCCCGGTTTATGATGCACTCGGCGATCCCTGACTGGGAAGGGATCTCGTACATGATTTCCAGCATTATGTCTTCCAGGATGGCTCGGAGGCCGCGGGCGCCTGTCCCTCTTTTTACCGCATCCTGGGCGATAGCAGCGATGGCTTCCTCGGTGAAGGTGAGCCTCACGTTTTCGAACTCGAAGTACTTCTGGTACTGCTTGAGGAGGGCGTTTTTAGGCTCCACCAAAATACGCACCAATGCCTTCTCGTCCAGCTCGTGAAGCACTGCCACCACCGGGAGGCGCCCCACCAACTCCGGAATAAGGCCATAACGGAGGAGGTCCGCAGGTTGGACCAACCCCAGGATCTCCCCTATTCTCCTCTCCTCTCGACCCCGGACCTTTGCCCCGAAGCCCAGACACTTTTTGCTCACCCGCTCCTCGATGATTTTGTCCAAGCCCACAAAGGCACCCCCGCAGATGAAGAGGATATTGGTAGTGTCCACCTGCAGATACTCCTGCTGGGGGTGCTTGCGGCCTCCCTGGGGAGGGACATTGGCAACAGTTCCCTCTAGGATCTTGAGTAAGGCCTGCTGGACCCCCTCTCCTGAGACATCCCGGGTGATAGAGGGATTCTCCGACTTTCTGGCTATCTTGTCAATCTCGTCAATGTAAACGATGCCCCGCTCTGCCCGTTCGATATCGTAATCGGCCACCTGAAGTAGGCGTAGGATTATGTTCTCCACATCCTCCCCCACATATCCGGCCTCGGTAAGGGTAGTGGCATCGGCAATGGTAAAGGGGACGTCCAGGATCCTGGCTAGGGTCTGGGCCAGCAGGGTCTTGCCGCTCCCGGTGGGTCCGACAAGAAGGATGTTGGACTTCGCCAGCTCCACATCACTGAAATTTGGGCGGGCGTTGATCCGCTTATAATGGTTATGAACTGCCACGGAGAGGCTCTTCTTGGCCTTCTCTTGGCCAATCACGTACTGATCCAAGATGGCCTTAATCTCCGCTGGCTTTGGGAGCTCAGCCAGTCCTTTGACCCGTTCCTCCTCCCACTCCTCGGCGATTATGTCATTGCAAAGCTCGATGCACTCATCGCAGATATAGACCGTGGGGCCAGCAATGAGCTTCCTGACGTGATCCTGACTCTTGCCACAGAAGGAGCACTGGAGCTTTCCCTGGCCTTTAACAGGCTTTGCCATCAAGACCTCCTTTCCGAAACGAGGGTAGCAACCTTCTCATGCCTGGCAGTGATCACTTCATCAATGATTCCATACTCCCTGGCCTGTTCAGCGGTCATAAAGAAGTCACGGTCAGTATCTTTCTCGATCCGCTCCAAAGGCTGTCCGGTGTGCTTGACGAAGATGCGATTTACCTCGTCCCGCATCCGGAGAATCTCCCGGGCCTGGATGTCTATATCAGTGGCCTGGCCCTGCACCCCTCCCAGAGGCTGATGGATCATGATCCGGGCATGAGGCAGGGAGAATCGTTTCCCTTTGGTGCCTGCGGCCAGAAGGAGGGCCCCCATGCTAGCCGCTTGCCCCATACAGATGGTCTCCACCTGAGGCTTGATGTACTGCATGGTATCATAGATAGCGAGCCCCGCGGTGACCGCTCCCCCAGGGCAATTGATGTAAACATGGATGTCCTTATCAGGGTCCTCCGCCTCTAGGAATAGGATCTGGGCGATGACTAGGTTGGCGTCCACATCATCGATAGGGCTACCGATGAAGATAATGCGGTCCTTTAAAAGGCGGGAGAAGATGTCATAAGCCCGTTCCCCCCTACTGGTCTGCTCCACCACCATCGGCACCAAATGCATTTCATTCCTCCTTACTTATATCGACAAATCAGCCTCGAGGGCCTGATACATTCTGCAAATCACAGGACGATGAGGCCACCCCCTTCCACCACCCGAGCCTGGGCGTAAAGGAAGTCCACGGCCTTTTGCTCCCGGAGCTCAGCCCTAAAGGCCTCCCATCTGCCCTGCCCTTCCAAGTAAGTCCTCATGGCCTTAGGTTCTAAATTGACCGAGGCCGCGATGGCCTCGACCTCTTTAGCTAGCTCTTCCTCCGATACCTGGATGCCCTCTTTATCAGCAATGGCCTCTAAGACCAAAGTGGCCTTGGCCTCCTTTAGGGCCGCCTCCCGGAAGTGCCCTCGCAGGGCCTCGGGATCTTGGGCCAAACCCTTCACATCCACCCCCTGAGCAGCCAGCCTTCGGATTCCCTGGGAGACCATCCGGCGGAGGTGGGCCTCAACCAAGGCCTCGGGGACTTCCAGGGAATGGGCATCCACAACCTTTTCCACGATTTTCCCTTTAAGCTCCATCTCCTGGGCCTTCTCCTTTTGACGGAGGAGGTCACACCTCACCTTCTCCCGGAGCTCTCTCAGGGTCCCACACCCCCCAAACTCCTTGGCGAAGTCGTCGTCGAGTTGTGGGAGCCGCTTCTTCTTGATTTCCTTCACCGTAATTTTGAGAGTCACCCTATTACCGGCCAGGTCCTTTCGCGGGAAGTCTTCAGGAATATCCAGGCCAAAGGCCTTGGACTCCCCCTTCCCCAGGCCAATCACTTTTTCGTCAAAACCAGGCAAGAGACCCTGGGAGCCTAAAAGGAGGGGCTGGTTTTCCCCCTTTCCCCCTTTGAAGGGACGACCTTCAACAAGGCCCTCGAAGTCCAGATACACTAAGTCGCCCCGCAAAGCAGGCCAGCCCTCCATGGACAGGTATTCACCAGCCCTCTCCCGCATTAACTCCAGGGCTCTATCTACCTCTTCCTCTGTCACCTGCAGGGGCTCCTTGGAGACCACAACCCTTCGGTAGTCCTTCACCTCAAATTCAGGCTTAACCTCGAAGGTAGCCTTGAAGACAAAGGGCTTATCTTCTTCGAACTGGATCTCTTCCACCTCCGGCTCGCTTATCGGAGTAAGGTGGGATTCTTCCAAGGCCTGGCGATAAGTGGCGGGAACGAGATCCCGAACCACCTCGCTCCGTACCTCGTCCCTAAAGCGCGCCTCTAAGAGGCGGCGGGGTGCCTTCCCCTTCCGGAAGCCAGGAATCTTGACGGTGCGCTCTAGCTGGCGGTAGACCTCCTCCACTTTAGGGCGGACACTCTCAGGAGGAAGCTCCACCCGCAGCACCCGCTTACAGGCACCTAGCTCTTCAACGCTGACTTTCATACCGTAATTCGTAATCAGTAATCCGTTATTCGCCAGCTCATCCTCGCTTTGGGGAACCACGGCCGTTCTTCCGAGTTACGATTAACGCCTTACGGTTACCATCCTAGTGCGAGAGGGGGGATTTGAACCCCCATCCGCCTAAGGCGGACTGGATCCTAAGTCCAGCGCGTCTGCCAGTTCCGCCACTCTCGCTTTACATCGCGCCCATGGCGCGATGTCGTTCACGGTTCAGGGTTCATAGTTCATAGTTTGAGAAAAACTCAGAATAAAGACATTCTTATTTGTCCGTCAACTGTCAACCGTGAACTGTGAACCAGATTGGTGGGCCGCAAAGGACTCGAACCTTTGACCCGCTGATTAAGAGTCAGCTGCTCTGCCAACTGAGCTAGCGGCCCA
>JACRGL010000067.1 GCA_016212365.1 Candidatus Methylomirabilota bacterium
AGATGTATCCCTTTCTAGGGGACCTCACCCTATTCACAATCGGGGCTGTCGGCAAAAGGTCGGGCTCCTCGGCCACCAGGGGGTCGCCCCCTTGGGCTGCGACCAGCTCCTGGAATTTTTCCAATCCCCTGCCCGATTCTAAGACCCGGAGAAGGACTTCCCTTCCCTCCTCCAGACTTGAGGCCCTCCCGCCCAAGGATAACATCCAGGCCCCGAGGGCCAGGCTCACCTCTATCAAATCTCCTGGCCCTTTTCCCTTCAGGCAACCGATGGCCTCTTTAACCTCCAGGCTATTCCCAACAGCATAGCCTAAGGGTTGGTATAACCCTCCACAAAGAAGGCAATCTCTTCAGGGCTTAAGGAACCCCCGTTCCGTTTCTTTTCTAGGATATCCAGGAACCGTATCATAATTTTTATAACAAGTTACGACCCTATTCTTTAGTTCTTCCTTCAAGGATGGTTTCCCTTTTTGATCACATCCCAAAAACTTATCCCGGCCTGGAGCGGCCCCACCCCGAAGATCTCCCCCATAGTCTGGCCCACGTCGGCAAAGCTTTTACGGATGCCTAGATCCCTGCCAGGTTCCACCCTGGCTCCGTAGACCAATAGGGGCACGTACTCTCGGGAATGGTCGGTGCTCGGCGTAGTGGGGTCGCAGCCGTGGTCGGAGGTAATAAAGAGGACGTCTTCAGGGCGCATTAGGCCTTTGATTTCAGGGAGTCTCCTGTCAAACTCCTCCAGGGCGGCTGCGAAGCCCTGAGGATCGTTGCGGTGCCCATATAGGGTGTCGAAGTCCACCAAGTTAGCGAAGATTAAGCCCCGGTCCAAGAGGCTCATCTGATCCAAAACCCCGTCAGTCACTTCTTTATTGGACTTGGCCGGGATGGAAAGGCTTATCCCCTGGCCAGCGAATAGGTCTCCGATCTTGCCAATACCAATGACAGGGATACCAACCGTTGATAGCCTGTCGAGTAGGGTCTCCTTTGGGGGCACCAGCGAGAAGTCCCGCCGGTTACCGGTGCGATAAAAGGAGCCTGGCCTTCCCCGGAAGGGCCTGGCGATGACTCTTGCCACGGCGTGATTCCCTGTGAGGAGCTCCCGGGCTTTAAAGCAAATCTGATAAAGCTCCTGAAGGGGGATCACTTCCTCGTGGGTAGCCACTTGAAAGACACTATCCGCGGAGGTATATACGATGGGGCATCCAGTGCGGAGATGCTCCTTGCCAAGCCGGGCAATGATGTCGGTGCCCGAAGCGGGAAAATTTCCCAAGACCTTCCGGCCAATGGCCTTCTGGAAAGGCTCTATGACCTCAGGGGGAAAGCCCTGGGGGTAGGTAGGGAAAGGGGAATCCAAGGGGAGGCCCATGAGCTCCCAGTGACCAGTGGTGGTGTCTTTGCCAGGGGAGGCCTCGGCCAACCGACCGATGACCGCCCCCGGGGAGGACCGGGGTTTTATTCCTTGAAAATCCCCCAGATTACCTAGCCCAAAGGCCTCGAGATGGGGAAGCGATAGCCTGGCCACCGTCCTTGCCAGATTGCCCAAGGTATTGGATCCTTCATCTCCGTATATGCAGGCGTCAGGAAGCTCACCGATCCCCAATCCATCTAGGATTATCAAAATCACACGCAACGAAACTCTATCCTTTCTTACCCCCGGGTCCCAACTCTCAAAACTCTCATCTATAGGTAGATCTCTTTTAGTTTCTTCATCAACTCGTTTACCAGAAAGGCATTGGTAGTAAAGAATCCAGCCAGCGATCCTTCCTCTTTTTGCCGCACCATCAGGCCATAGGAGGCACGGATCCCATAATAGAGGAGAAAGCGATGCCTCAGGATGTCAGGATCACTAGCGATGACCGGGGTAATGTCCCCTGGATCCCAATCCAGCCAGTCATCGGCACCAAATACGAACACCTTGGTCCCCAGGGCCTGGATATCACGATACTTATCGAGCCTATCCTTAAGGCGCGACATGGTGCCCACTCCGACGTATAAGAGGCCTTCCACTAAAAGGGAATCCCGGACCTCGTCTTCGATGAAGCGACTTAGGGTAGAGTGTTCCCGTTCACTTTCCAGGTATTTGACCTCCCGGGAGAGGTCCACTTCACTGCCTAAAGCTGATACTCCTATGGACGGGGTCAGGGAGCGGTGGACCTCCTGGGAGCGCTCTGCCTCTAGTAACAATCGATCCACACACTCCCAGATCATCTCGTAACGGAAATAGCCCTCGGCCGCACGGCCCATGGTGGAGCGGGCCCTGTCCAAGAGGGCCTGGATGTTGGGGCCGTGTTCCGGGAAGCAAGCGATACCCAAGCCCAAGGGGAATAGCGGCGAGACCAGGAGTTCCTGGCCCAAAAAGAGCTCCCTCAAGGCCTGGTGGATCCGTCGAGCGACAGTAATAGCTCCCTGGTACTCCGTCTCTGGGACCACAATCGCCATTTCTCTCCCTTCTAAGGCACCCACCACATCCGCTGCCCGGATGGTTTTGCGCAGGACAGCGGAAACTTCCTCCATTACCTTCTCTTGGTTCCAGAGGCCGCTTGCTTGAAGCTCCCGTTTGATACCCTCAAAATTGAGGAGGATAAGGGAGAAGCGCCGTTGATACCGATGAGACTTCTTGATCTCCTGATCCAATAGGTCTTGGAGGTATACCCGATCTGTAATTGCAGGGGCAGGGGGTATTGGCGTTGGGGTCTCCGGCTTCTCGAAGGGGAGGGACTTCTTAATGGCGAATACGGCAGGAGAAGTGATGGTCAAAAGGAGATTTACATCTCTGGGCCCAAAGGGGTTACCATCGACCTTTGACGAAAGGAGAAGGGCCCCCAGGATTTGCTCTTCGTCCTTCAAGGGAAGGAGCAGGCTGGCCTCTCCCAGGGGATCCAGCTCTTCTCCTCCCCTCTTTCCCCGGAGGTCTGCCTTCCGAAAGGCCCAAGGTCCTCCCTTGGCCAGGGCACTTCCCAGGAGGCCCTCCCCCAGCTCTACCCCTTGCTCCAAGAACGGGGCAGGAAGCCCCTGCTTTGCCCGGATCATGAATCGGCCGGAGCTCGGGTCCCGGAGCAGGACTGCCCCTCGGGTAGCGTTGGTCTCGGCCATAGCGAATTCTAGGAGATAATCGAGGAGACGGTCCACCTCCACCCGAAAGAAGACGTCCTGGGCCCTACTGAGGACCTCCAGGACCCTCATCTGTTCTAGGTTCTCCTCGATGAGCTGGGCATTCTCCTCGGTTAGGCGGCTCCGATCGAGGAGCCGCCTAACCATGATCCTGAATTCATCCTCAATAATAGGCTTATTGATGTAGTCGGCAGCCCCTTTCTTCAAGGCCTCGACAGCGTTCTTTACCTCCCTTTCACTAGTTACCATCACCACTGTCTGCTCGGGTTTAATCTTTTTGATGGCCTCTAAGGTCTCGATCCCGTTCATCCCCCCCATCATCATATCGGTGATCACAAGATGGAAGTCTTCTCGTTCCAGGGTCTCCAGGGCCTCTTCGCCGCTTTCGGCCAAGGTGACCTGGTAGCCCTCCTGGGTCAGGAGGTCTTCGTAGAGGGTGCGGAAGAAGCGGTCGTCGTCGATGGCCAATATCTTTTCATAAGCCATGGGCTCATCCTTTTCTCTGGCGGAAGTATAGCCGCAAGGGACAGCCAAAGAAATCAAAGGCCTCTCGGATCTGATTGGCCAGGTAACGACGATAGGTGAATGGGACGCCGTCTGGATCGCTGGTGAAGAAAACAAAAGTGGGGGGATCCACCTCTGGTTGGGTCGCGTAGAAGATTTTGACCGGTCTCCCTTTATAGGCTGGTGGAGGATTCTTGGCTAAAGCCCGCTCCAACATCTGATTAAACTCCGCTGTCTTTATGCGCTTACGCCTCTCCCGGGCAATATGATCCACATAATCGAAGATATTGAGGACCCCGCGTCCGGTCAGGGCCGAGATAAGAAGGATGGGCGCATAATCAAGATACTTCAATTTGGCCCTTATAGCAAGCACAAATTGAGCATCGACGGCCTTATCCCTCTCGACTAGGTCCCATTTGTTAACGGCAAGAACAATCCCTGCGCCCGCCTCCTCCGCAAAGCTCGCGATCCGGGCATCTTGCTCGGTTACCCCCTCAGTGGCGTCGAGGAGCAGGACAGCCACCGCCGAGCGTTCTATGCTCTTTAGGGCTCGAATCACGCTATACTTCTCAACGGCAAAGGCGAGTTTCCCTTTGGCCCTGATCCCGGCTGTATCCACTAATACATACCTCTTCCCTTTTAGAACAAAAGGGGTATCCACCGCATCGCGGGTGGTTCCTGGCGCTGCATCTACAATGACCCTCCGCTCACCCAAGATCCTGTTGATCAGAGAGGACTTCCCCACGTTGGGACGGCCAATTACCGCCACCGTAACCTCCTCGTCGGGGCGCACCTCCGGTCCCCTCTCGGGAAGACAAGTAGCCACCTCATCCAATAGCTCCCCGATCCCAAGCCCATGCTCGGCGGAAATGGAAACGGTCTTGCCAAATCCCAGGGAATAAAAATCCATAGCTTGGAGCTCATCTTGGGCGCCTTCCACCTTATTAACCACCAGGAGCACAGGTTTACAGGCCTCTCTCCGCAGGATCTGGGCGATCTCAGCGTCGGAGGGCGTCCAGCCCTCTTTAGCGTCCACCATGAAGAGGACCAGGTCCGCCTCTTCTACCGCTACTTGTGCTTGTTCCTTCACCTGGGCCAGGAGACCCTCCTTGGCGGCGGGCTCAAAGCCCCCGGTATCAATCAGGATATATTCCCGGCCAAGCCAGATGAAAGTGGCGTAGTTGCGATCCCGGGTCACCCCTGGCAGGTCGTCAACAATGGCCCTCCGCCCCCCCACTAGGCGATTGAAGAGGGTGGACTTTCCCACGTTGGGACGGCCAACAATAGCGATGATAGGCTTCGACATGTCTATTTATTTAGCACCCAGCCATTTTTAGCATATTTCCTGGTTCCTGACAATCGCTTCCACTAAGATGGAGGCAGAGGCCTCCACCCTCTTTGTGGGGACGCCCAGCGCAACCTCCAGATCGGTAAGCCTCATGTCATCCAGGAAGACGTCCTCATCGGCCTTAAAGGCCACTGAAGGGAGCAGAACCTCCTCCCCCAGCCTCTTCCCCTTTAAGGAGATGAGGACATCGCTCCCTGTCAGGAGCCCGGCCACAGTGATGGAGCGGCCAAAGAAGCGATTTTGAACTCGGTGTAACTGGATCTCCAGGTTCCTGATCCCTTGAAGCCGCCTCACCACATCAAGGAGTAGCCCGGCCGCCATCTCGCCTGTCACCACGCTCACCCGCCGCAGTCGTGGGAGCCCTTTGGGTAACCTCGGGGAGATAGCCATAAACTGGGACAGGAAGAGGCGGGATAGTCCCACCCCATTTTCTACCTGGTAAAAGCCGTCGTAATGGGCCTTGCCCGGGAGTCTCAGGCCCGCCAATATATAAAACTCATCGGCCAGGTAGAGAAAGGCTCGCCCTAGCTCCCTCCGAAAAGCCACCTGTTTGGGCCTAACGGTCCGCACCAGTCTTGCGGCATAGGAGGGGGTAACAGGTGTCAAGGGAAATAGGCCTCTGCGGAAGCGGGTCAAACCCACCGGGACCACAGCCACTGAGGCCACGGCCGGGTATAAGCGGCGCAGGTCAGAGATGGTCTTCCATAAATGGGGGCCATCATTGATACCTGGGCAGAGGACTACCTGGGCATGCATCTCAATCCGGGCCTGTGCCAGGGCCTTGATCACCTCCATAATATCGGGAGCCCGTGGATTGCCCAAGAGAAAGTTGCGAAGGGTATGGTCGGTGCTATGGACAGAGATATAAAGGGGGCTGAGATGAAGGGCGATTATCCGCGCCAGGTCAACGGACGAGAGATTGGTGAGGCTTAGGTAATTTCCATGAAGGAAGGAAAGGCGATAATCCTCATCCTTAAAGTAGAGGCCTTTGCGGAGCCCCCGGGGAAGCTGATGCACGAAACAAAAGATGCACTTATTGTTGCAGACGCGGGGTCGATCCGGTTCCAGAATCAGTCCTAAATCCTCATCCCAGGCCTTCTGGATCACCGCTACCCACTGCCGCCCGCTGGGCTCGGCCACCCGAAGCGAAACCCTCTCTCCAGTTTGGTGGAAGCGGTAGTCAATCTGGTCATGAAGGGGGTAGCCGTTGATCTCCAGGAGCCTGTGGCCCCTATCTATCCCCGCCCTTGCAGCCAGGCCTCCAGGGAAAACCTCCGTAACTAAGAGCCCTTGGGCCTTCTTCTTTATTCCCCTTCCTACCATCGGCTGCCCATCCCATGACCTAAAAAATGCCTCCAGGTTTAATCTTCGCTCAAGAGGCGGGCCCCGCGGTAGATATAATCAAGGCCAGAGGCTATGGTGATCGCCGCTGTGGCTATCACTAAAGGGAATAGGGTTCCCTGGAGGGGCTTAATGAAGTTATCCAGCATGGAATTAAGGATAGTAAGGAGCTGTAGGGTAGTGGTGAGCTTGCCCAGGGACGAAGGGGCTAGGCCTAGCTTTCCAACAAAGATGAATAAGAGCAGAGAGCCCCCGATAAGGAACAGGTCACGGCTCACCACTATAATAGATAGCCAACGGGGGAGCTCCCGCAAAAAAAAGGCAAGGGTAATGAAGGAGGAGGTCAAGAGGAGCTTATCGGCCAGTGGATCCAGGATCATCCCTAGCCGTGTCTTCTCCCTCCAGATGCGGGCCAGGAATCCATCGAGGACATCGGTAAGGCCTGCTAGACAAAATACAGCGAGAGCTAAGTCCCTTCGCTCGTAAAGGAGAAGGATGACGAAGAGGGGGGTCATCAGGATCCGGAGGAGGGTAAGTTGATTGGGCAAATTGAGCATGGGCATCACCGTCTCGGAAGGCGTTTTAAAAACCCATCTTAGTGAAGCCTCAGTTCATCGCGCAGCCTTCGGAGAGCCAAAAGGGCATCGGAGCCAGTCATGGGCTCCTCAGGGCTAAAGAGGCGCGGGGATTTCAATTCCAGGATGTTCCTGGCAAAGAGGAGCATGATAGCGTTATAAGCGTAATTTGAGCTCTCTACATCATCTAGAGGGGAGGATTGACCCAGGTAACGGGTGGCCAGTCCCTTTTCATTGGTTACCTTGATGAGGATGTCCTCCAAGATGACAGCGTAATCAGCCCTGCTAAGTGGAGAGGCCGGGCTAAAGGTACGGTCGGGAAAGGCTTCTAATCCACGGATTCTTAGACTCAAGATGGCCTCGATCCGATCCCGATATGGATGATCGAGAATATCCACCGCTAATGGGACCTTCTCCTGCGAGCTGGAAGTCAACCGGCCTGGGGAGTCAAGGGGTCTAAGGGGCCTCTCCCGGAGCAGTTTATCCACTCCCCCCTCATCCAAGAGGAGTAGAGCCACCTCCAAGCGGGTGAGCTTTTCCTTCAAGGCTATCTGGCGACCGATCTCCGAGCTGGGTCGTGCCCTCTGGATCTTGTCCACAATGGAGGCCTCAAGCTCGGCCTCTCTCTGGTAAGCCCCTTTTAATTCTCGCACCTTCTGGAACATGGACAGGGCCTTGCCCAATTCCAGGGTCTCTTTGTAAGCCTTTCCCATAAAGAAGTATAGAGCGGGATCCTGGGGTTGCTTTTGCCTCCCGGTCTCGAACTCTGCCTCCGCTCTCCCCAGCCATCCCTCGGCCTTTTGCATGGTATAGAGCCTTATCATGGCCGCGCTGGCCAGCCCACCATCTAGTTCCTTGGCCTTTGCCATGGCCTCAAAGGCAGCGGCGAAGTTACCTTTGGCCCCCTTCACCAGTCCTATGCCAACATAGGCAGGGGAGAATTTGGGATCCAGGACCAGGGCCCTTTCAAACTCGGCCAGGGCCCATTCGTATTCACCCTTTTCCAAGAATTTCAGGCCATTATTATAGCTATGCTGGGGATTATCTACTAAAGTTACTGGAGCAGGCACAGTAGGGACACAACCCGAAGAAAAGGCCAGGATAGAGATGATCAGGACATGGAAAAGGTCTAGACCACTTGCGACCTTTAAAAATCTTTTGGCCATCAACCCATTACCTCTAGGTCTACTTCCCTTTCGGGCAGAGATGGGAGAACCCTCCCATGCCTTCCCCTAGGTGTTTGACCAGAGAAGAGGGGAGTTGCGTCCAAGGCTTCCTGGACTTTCTGACGCAGCCCCTCGATTCCTTCACCGGTGAGGGCTGAAACGGCTACCCCCTGGCGACCCAGGCTCATTCGTGCGGTGGCCTCTAGGCCCCCCAGGAGATCGATCTTGTTATACGCCCTAAGGAGCGGCTTGTCAGGTATCCCTAGTTCCTCTAAGACCCTGTCCACCTCATGAACCTGGGCCTCCATCCGAGGGGAGCTGGTATCAATGACATGGAGCAATAGATCCGCTTCCACTACCTCCTCCAAAGTAGCCTTAAAGGCAGCGATGAGCTGATGGGGGAGCTTTCGGATAAATCCTACGGTATCAGAGAGCAACACCTTCTTCCCCCCTGGTAGGCGGAGCAAGCGGATGGTGGGATCCAATGTAGCAAAAAGCCGATCCTCTACCGGGACATCGGCCCTGGTCATGGCATTCAACAGTGTGGACTTGCCTGCATTGGTGTAGCCCACTAGGGCAATGGTAGGCAGGAAGGATCGGCGGCGCGGCCGGCGCAGCAGGGCACGATGCCGGCGGACCTTCTCTAGATCCCCTTGAACCTTAGCTATGCGCCTCCGGATCCGGCGGCGATCCACCTCTAACTTGGTCTCCCCGGGGCCCCGGGTACCTATCCCACCGCCGAGGCGCGAGAGACGGCTCCAGGCGCCCACAAGCCTGGGTAAAAAGTAGTTTAGCTGGGCTAGCTCGACCTGGAGCTTCCCTTCTTTGGTTCGGGCCCGCTGGGCAAAGATGTCTAAGATAAGGCCAGGGCGGTCCAGGACTTTTACCCCTAAAAGCTCCTCCAAGTTCCGCTGTTGGGCCCCGGTAAGGTCATCGTCGAAGACCACCAGGTCAATACCATCCTGGCAGACCTTCTTCAGCTCCTGGGCCTTCCCTTTTCCGATTAAAAGGCGAGAATCCAGCCCCTCCCGCTCTTGGATGACCATTTGACTCACCCGAGCCCCTGCTGACTCGGCAAGCTGGGCAAGTTCCTCGATTGAGTCCTCTACCTCCCACCTGTGCTGAGCTGGGAGTCTTAAAGCCACCAAAAGGGCGACCTCATCCTTACCCTTTACTGCCAGGCCTTTTATCTTTACACCCCCTAGATACCGGACCGCACCGCCCGGGCCCGCTCAAATTCCGCCTGAAGGGCCTCTCCATCCTGGGCCGCAATCATCTCCTCGACCCGCTCTAAGGCCTTCTTAAATCTGGCCACCATTTGCAGGATCGCAACTCTATTTTCAAGGCAGATGTCCCGCCACAGGACAGGATGGCTTCCCGCTATCCGGGTGTAGTCCCTGAAGCCTCCGGCGCTATAGGCCAAAAGTTTATCCCCTTCCTCCCCGAGGTCCAAGAGGGTATTAATTAGGGAATAGGCCACTATATGAGGGAGATGGCTAACGGCAGCGAAGACTTGGTCATGGCGGTAGGGATCCATCGTTACCACAATGGACCCTAAGTCTTCCCAGAGCAACTTCACCTTCTCCAGGGCTTCCCGGTCGGTCCTTTCGGTAGGGGTGAGGATGCATTTTGCACCACGAAAGAGATCAGGGGAGGCCGCTTCCGGCCCTGAACGTTCACTGCCAGCGATGGGATGCCCTCCTACATAAAACCTTCCCGGTGGCATTATGGGCTCAATGGCCGATACCAGGGGTGCCTTTACGCTGCCCACGTCGGTGAGGATAGAGCCCTCTCGGAGGTGGGGGTTCACCCGGGAAGCCAGGGTAACAATGGAGCCCACAGGAACAGCCAGGACCACTAGCCCCGCCCCTTCTACCCCTTTCTCGGCCTCAGGGAAGCCCCAATCGATCAGGTCGAGTTCTAGTGCCTGATCTAAAATAGCCGGATCCTGGTCTATGCCCACCACCTCGCCGGCGAGCCTTCCCTTTTTAATGGCCCCGGCCAGGCTACCGCCTATGAGACCTACCCCTATGATGGCCACCCGGTGGAAGAGCCTGGAGGTGTTATTTAATGGAGCCATTTGCCTTTAATTCTGAGCCATTAGCCTTTAGCTATTAGCATTTAGCTATAGTTATTTAAAGCAAAATTTTAAAAAAGCTGATAGCTGATAGCTGCTTTTACACCGTCCGTCCCACCGCTTCAGCCACAAGCCTAAGACTGGCCATAAGCCTGCTGAACTTCCTTGGGAGCAGGGATTGGGCCCCATCGGAGAGGGCCTCCTCGGGCTTAGGATGGACCTCTATCATTAAACCATCGGCCCCGGCGGCTATCGCTGCCATAGCCATGGGGGCCACCAGATCCCACTTCCCAGTGGCATGGCTGGGATCTACTATAACTGGAAGATGGGAAAGCTGCTTTATGACAGGGACGGCGCTGAGGTCAAGTGTGTTTCGGGTATAGTCCTCAAAGGTGCGGATGCCCCTCTCGCAGAGGATGACGTTGTAATTGCCCTCTGACATGATGTACTCCGCCGACATCAGGAGCTCCTTAATGGTAGAGCTCATGCCCCGCTTCAAGACCACCGGCTTATCGTGGGTTCCTACCTCTTTAAGGAGCTTGAAGTTCTGCATGTTGCGGGCGCCCACCTGGACTACATCCGCGTACATCATCACCAACTCCGCCTCCCTGGGGTCCATGAGTTCAGTTACTACCGGGAGGCCGGTGAGTTCCCGAGCCTCAGCGAGATAGCGGAGCCCCTCTTCCCCCAGCCCTTGGAAGGCATATGGAGAGGTGCGGGGCTTGAAGGCACCGCCGCGGAGAAGGGAGGCCCCGGCTTGCTTCACCTCCCGGGCCGTTTCCAGGAGCAACTCTCGATTCTCCACGGCGCAAGGGCCGGCAATGACCGCTAGCCTCTGGCCCCCTACCCTCACATCACTTACGGCGATGACCGTATTATCGGGTTTGAACTCCCGGCTGGCTAGCTTAAAGGGCTTGAGGATTGGGAGCACCCTCTCCACACCTGGCAACGCCTCCAGAGGTTGGCTCTGGAGGATGGTCTCGTCGCCTATGGCCCCTATTATGGTGCGTTCCACCCCCTTTGAGACGTGGGGGGTGAGGCCGAAGCTCTCGATCTTCTCACAGATATGGTCGATCTCTGCCTGGGTGACGGTAGGTTTTAAAACGAAGATCATGCCGTGTTTCCAAGCCTTTGGCTATCAGCCCTTAGCCCGTAGCCCAAAGACTAACGGCTAAAAGCCAGGGCTTCTTTAAGGGACTGGATAAAACGCTCGTTCTCCGGGGGGGTTCCGATGGTGACCCGGAAATGCGTGGGGAGATGGTAACCCCCCATGGGGCGGACGATGACTCCCTTCGGAAGCAAGGCCCGGGCCACTTCCTCTCCATCCCTGCCTACATCTACTAAGATAAAATTGGCAGCCGTCGGGACATAGACAAGCCCCATTTCCTGAAACTTCTCATAAAGATAACGCTTCCCCGCCTCGTTGATGGCCCGGGTGCTCTCCAGGTGCTGACGGTCTTCCAGGCTGGCCAGGGCCGCCTTTTGAGCCAGGGAATTCACGTTAAAGGGCTGGCGGATCTTATTCATGGCCTCCACCACGCCAGGAGGGGCGATTCCATAGCCAATGCGGAGACCGGCTAGGCCGTAGATTTTGGAGAAAGTGCGGAGACAAAGGATAAGCCTCCCTTCTCGGACATGCTTTATAGCGTCAGGCCTTGCATCAATGGGTAGATACTCATAGTATGCCTCATCGAGGACGAGGACCACGTCCTCGGGAAGAGAGGAGATGAAGGTCTCCAGCTCCTCTGGCTCCACCGCCGTCCCGGTAGGGTTATTGGGATTTCCCACAAATACCATTTTGGTCCTGGGGGAAACCGCCTCCGCCATGGCCTTAAGGTCATGGCGGAAGTCCTTTAAGGGGACCATGATCTGGCAGCACCCTAAGGCAGCCGTAACCAGACGGTAGATCAGGAAGGCAGGATCGGCCATAACCACTTCGTCCTGAGGACTGAGGAAGGTCCGGGCTGCTAGCTCTATGACTTCGTTAGACCCATTTCCCAGGACAAGGTTCTCCGGCTCTACCCCGTGCTTCTTGGCCAGGGCCTGCTTGAGGTAATAGCCGCCTCCATCGGGATAGCGGTTTATTCCCTCTATGGCTTCGCGAAGGGCCTGAAGGGCCAGAGGGGAGGGACCTAAAGGGTTCTCATTGGAGGCCAGCTTGACGGAGTCCTTGATCCCGTATTCCCTCTCTACTTCCTCAATGGGCTTCCCCGGCTTATAAGGTGTAATATGCTTCAAGTATGGTAAGGCTAGCTCCTCGATGTTCCTTGGCAAATCGGGCCTCCCATAAAAAGGCCATTAGCCTCTAGCTTTTAGCCTTTAGCTAAAGACCAAATGCTAATGGCTAAGGGCTTGATTACTAACTCCCCTTCGGGTAAGAGCCCAGGACCTTCAGGAAGAGGCAATCCTCCTTAACAGCGGCCAAAGCCCTCTTGACCCGCTCCTCCTCGACATTCCCTTCGAAGTCCACATAAAAGACGTATTCCCAGGCCTTCTGTTTTGAAGGCCGGGATTCAATCTTGGTGAGGTTGATGTTGTTCTTGGCAAAGGGCTCCAGCATCCGATACAGGGCCCCTACCCGGTCTTTAATAGAAACGACAATAGAGGTCTTGTCATCACCTGTGGGGGCTGCTGCCTTTTTGCTTACAACCAGGAACCTGGTGAAATTACGGGGGTTGTCCTCAATCCTCCGGCAGATCACTTTGAGGCCGTAGAGATCGGCAGCCAGCTCTGACGCGATGGCTGCGACACTTCCATCCTCGGCAGCCAACTCTGCTGCCGCCGCGGTGCTTCCCACCTCGAAGAGAACCACATTAGGGAGATTTGCCTCCAACCACTTCTTTGACTGGGCAATGGCGTGGGGGTGCGAGTAAACCTTGCTCACCTGCTTAAGGTCCCCGGAGCGGGAGAGGAGGTTATGGGAAATATTCAGGTGAATCTCACCGCAGATCTTTAGCTCTGAATCCACGAACATGTCCAGGGTGTGGCTCACTACGCCTTCGCTAGAGTTCTCGATGGGGACCACGCCGTAATCCGCATTCCCCTTCTCCACCTCCGAAAAGACGGCGGCGATATTGCGCACTGGAAGGAACTGGGTGGAGAGGCCAAAGCGCTCCATGCAGGCAAGGTGAGTAAAGGTGGCTTCCGGGCCGAGGTAGGCCACCCGTAGCGGGTGTTCCAGGGAAAGACAGGCAGAAAGGATCTCCCGAAATACCGCCTTAATGGCACTGGTGGGGAAGGGACCTCGGTTCTCCTGGGTTAAGCGGTCATAGATCTCCTCCTCCCGCTGGGGGACATAGTAGTCCAAGCCTTCCTGGGCCTTCTCCTCCCCTACCTCGATGACTATCTCCGCCCGGCGGTTAAGGAGGTCCAATATCTGAGAGTCAATGGCATCGATCTTTTTCCGGAGCTCATGGATCTTCATAGGTATACCCTAAAGCCCGCAAATTTAATATATCCAATAAGCCTCGATGAATCAAGGACTTTTTATGCTCGGGATTTCCCAAGGGATCTGAGGAGAAGGACCTCCTTCCCATTAAGACGGCGCCAATCGCCCCTTTTCAGATTCCCTAATCGAAGGGGACCAAAGCCTACCCGCTTGAGCTTTAGCACGGGATGGCCCACAGCTTCGCACATTCGCCGAATCTGGCGGTACCTCCCTTGGGTGAGTTCCATCTCAAGCCAGACGTTCTGACATCCCTTTCGTAAGGGCCTCAATCGCAATAGGGTTAGAGCCTCCCCATCCAAAACAATCCCCTCCTTCAACTTTTTAAGGGCTTCTGGCCCTGGATGTCCTTTGACCTTTGCGTGATAGACCTTGGGAATTTTAAAACGGGGATGGAGCAAGGCCTGAGCAAGCTCCCCATCATTGGTGAGGAGGATCAAGCCCTCAGTCTCGAAATCCAGTCTTCCCACGGGAAAGAGGGGGGGTAACCCATGTCGGGGAAGGAGGTCCAGGACCACCGGTCTCCCTTGGGGATCGGAACGGGAGGTGATATAGCCCCGCGGCTTATAAAGTAAAATATACACATTCTCAGGAAATGGGGAGAGAGGGCAACCATCCACCTGGATCCGGTCCCTACCCGGGACGGCCTGGGCCCCTAGATTCGCCACCACTTGGCCATTGATAACTACCCGTCCCTCTAGGATCAACTGCTCACAGCGACGGCGGGACCCTAGGCCTGCCCGGGCCAGGATCTTCTGGAGCCTCTCCTTCTTTGGCTCCTGAACCGGCTTCATGGACGGCCTTCCCCCTCCTGGCCAGGGCCGGCGGTCAGGGCCTCTATCTCCTTCAATGTAGGAAGCTCCGAGAGGTCCCGAAACCCGAAGTAACGGAGGAATTCCTTGGTAGTTCCATAGAGAATAGGGCGACCCACCACTGCCTTCCTCCCTACAATACGTATCAGGTTCCGTTCAAAAAGGGTACGGAGGACCCCGTCTACAGAGACCCCCCGGACTTCCTCTATTTCCGCCCTGGTAATAGGTTGCCGAAAGGCAACGAGCGCTAAGGTCTCCAATGCCGCCCTAGATAGCTTGGCCGGTCTCGACCTCTGGAGCTTCTGGACCCAGGGATGGAGTTCCGCCCGGGTGGCCATCATATATCCCCCGGCCACTTCCAGAATCTGGATTCCCCCTCCGGTGTAGCGGCACTGAAGGCCTTGGATGATCTTCCGCACCTCGTGCCTGCTTACCCCTTCCAAGACCTCCTGGATCTTGTCCAGGGAGAGAGGGCACCCTGAGGCAAAGAGTAAAGCCTCTAAAATGGCTTCCAGACTTTCCATCTAAGGGATCACACCTTTGAAGGGACCTCCGGAATGCGCCCTCTTGAGGGCTTTTTTCTGTATACCATGATTTCCCCAAATGGCTCTGCTTGCCTGACAAGGGCCAGACCCTGGCGGATGAGCTCCAGGAGGGCCAGAAAGGTAAGGATGAGCTCCCCCCTATCGGCTTGCAGTGAGAAGAGGGAGAAAAAGTCGAGAGGGCTCCTCTTCCGGAGGCGATTGGCCAATTCGGCGATCTTTTCATCCAAGCTGAGCCTATCACGGGTTACCTCGAGGGAGGGCCTAGAAGAGGATTTTTGGAGCACCTCCCGAAAAGCTGATAGGAGGTCAAATAGGCTAGCTTCGAAGGGTAAAGGGGATGGCCCCTCAGTACCTGCATCCCGAATGAAGATCTTTTGCTGCTCGGCCTCGCGTTCTTGGAGGAAAGCTGCCGCCCTTTTGTATTTCTTGTACTCGAGGAGCCTTTCTACAAGGGGTGCCCGCGGATCCTCTGCCGAAAGCATGTCCCCACCCTCCCCCTCGGTGGAAGGTAAGAGCATCTTGGACTTGATGTAGAGTAGGGTGGACGCCATCACCAGGAACTCGCCGGCCACCTCTAGATCAAGCTCGTCCATCATCCGCATGTATTCCAGATAGCTTTCGGTGATCCGGGCAATGGGAATATCGTATATGTCGATCTCTTCCTTCTCGATTAAGTGGAGAAGGAGGTCGAGTGGGCCTTCGAAGACATCCAATTTTACTTGAAAGACCACGGCTTTGGCTCACCTCACTTCTACCAGGCCCTTGATCTTTTCGTAGCGTTTGGGGCCCAAACCCTCTACTTCTAGGAGCTCTTGAGGGTCGGTGAACCTGCCCCGGTCAGACCTGATGGTCAGGATCCTCTGGGCTAAAACCGGTCCTATCCCTGGCAGGCGCATCAAATCTTCCAGGGTTGCCCTGTTAAGATCAACGGGTCCAGATATGGAGTCGGCCTTAGCCTTATTAATCCCCTCACCTTCTCTCTTTAGATGAGGGGCGACTTCCCGAGAGTCCCACCCAGAGAGAAGTATCCGTTCCCATCCAGGGAAGTCGGGGTCATGATAGTAAAGCCGGGAGGTTCCTATGGAGAGGGCCAAGGCTGCAGCCAGGATCACGAGGAAGAGGGTCTCTTGGCGAGAGAAAGATGGCATAATAGAGAGCCTATCTTAAAGCCTTTCTTCGGATACCGCGGCCTCCCCCAATTGGAATACCTCGTGCAAGGCCCGCACGGCGAGCTCCGTGTATTTGTCCTCGATGACGCAGGAGATGGCGATCTCGGATGTACTGATCATCTGGATATTGACATTCTCTTTGGCCAGGGCGGCGAACATCCGGGAGGCGACCCCAGAGTGGCTCCGCATCCCCACGCCCACGATGGAGACCTTGGCGATCTTGTCGTCCCCGCTCACTCCCTGGGCCCCGATCTCACGAGCCGCCTGAGCAACGATCCCGAGGGCCCTCTTATAATCGGCCTTAGGTACGGTAAAGGAGATATCGGTGTAGCCATCGTGGCTTATGTTCTGAACGATCATGCCCACCACGATGCCTGCCTCGGCCACCGACCCAAAGATTTTGGCGGCGATCCCTGGTCGATCGACCACCCGCACCACCGTAAGCTTGGCCTCGTTCTTGTTGTAGGTGACCCCGGAGACCACCACCTTCTCCATTTCGGCGTCCTCCTTTACTACCATGGTCCCTTCCTTATAACTAAAACTAGAGCGCACATGAATAGGGACTCCATAGTTCTTGGCGTATTCCACCGAGCGGGTCTGAAGCACCTTGGCCCCCAAGCTGGCCATCTCCAGCATCTCTTCATAGGAGATCTTTGGAAGCTTCCTGGCCTCTGGCACGATGCTTGGGTCCGTGGTATAGACACCATCTACGTCGGTGTAAATCTCACAGACGTCGGCCTTTAGGGTAGCGGCCATGGCCACTGCCGTGAGGTCCGAACCCCCCCTTCCCAGGGTAGTCACATCCTCCTCGGCGGTCACCCCTTGAAAGCCAGCCACAATGGCGATTTCCCCCTCACTCAAGGCCTGACGGACTCGCTCTGCATCGATGTTCACAATACGCGCCTTAGTGTGGGCATCATCGGTCTGGATCCTCACCTGAGAGCCGGTGAAAGAGCGAGCCTTATAACCCAGGCTCTGAATGGCCAATGATAGGAGTCCTATGGAGACCTGCTCGCCGGTGGCCAGGATAACGTCAAGCTCCCGTTCGTTAGGAACCCCCGATATCTGGTGGGCCAAGCCTAGGAGGCGATCCGTCTCCCCAGCCATGGCCGAGACCACTACCACTACGTCGTTTCCCTGCTCCTTTGCCTCCACCACTCGCTGGGCCACATTTCTTATCCGATCAATGTCGCTCACCGAAGTGCCGCCATATTTCTGGACTATCAGAGCCA
>JACRGL010000068.1 GCA_016212365.1 Candidatus Methylomirabilota bacterium
CAAGATGGCGTGTCTACCAGTTCCACCACTTCGGCCTTCCATTATTTCTTACTATCTCCCCCAAATATTGTCAATTAAAAAATATAGACTTGAACTCAGATTGAGAGTTTAGTATATTGCCTTCAAGGCAGGAAGCGGCGAATTTACCCTCATGCGGGAGGTAGAAATGATGCGCAGGACATTTCCGGGTCTGCTCCTTTTGGGGTTGACGCTATTGTTCTTCGGGTGTGCCACAGCAACCATTACAGGGCCCAGGACGATCTCGGGTCAGGTAATGGACGAAGAGGGGAGGCCGGTGGCTAAATCCCCAATAGTTCTAATGGGAAGGGACTTGGCCCATACCTTGCTTCCCCCTTCTTTTGAGCTAAAGGAATTAAAGCGTCAGGAGCAGCGGGCGCTTACCGATGATAAGGGGCGCTACCGGTTCGATTTCAAGCCAGAGGAAATGGGCAACAACTTCCTCCTCTTCTTCTACGATAGACAAGGCTTTGATTCCGTGCAGTATCAAAAGCCTGAGCCCCTGGATATCACCAAGAAGCTAAAGGATGAGCAGGAGATTCAGGTGAACCAGGTTATCTTGTTTCATAGGGATTGGCCTGAGGTCCAGCGGCTCATAAAGGAATACGGGCCAGATACGGAGCGGGGCAAGATCATACGGCAATATGGCCTCCCCGAGCGCAAGGAGAGATTCAAATCGGCGGAGATAGAGAGCGAGACCTGGTGGTATTATACTAAAGGGGTGAGCTATAAATTTGTGGATGGCGAGCTCAAGAGCACCTATGAGTTCGCCCCTTTGAAGGAAGCCCCGAAGGAGCCCCTAAAGGAGCCAAAGCCGTGATTTCGTCCTCCTTTCAGGCCAACAGGCCCTGTTCTTTCCTGGCCTGGGGTTTGTTGATCCTCCTGGCTCTCCCCTCCTGTGCTTACATTAGGCAGAGCTTCTCTAAGGCACCGCCTGCCCCTTCCTCAGCCGTTGGATTGACGGAGGCTGTGAAACAGAATACCCGGACGGGAAAGGTTTATGCCCTCCAGGACTTTTCCACCGTCCTCTTAGTAAGCGCCCTCTATAAGGATTGGTCGGTGCGAGAGGCCTACGTGCGCGAGTATGCCCGGGCTCACCGTATGGGCCTAGAGGAGGAGGCGAGATTTCTCGAAAAGGAGCGGGCAGTCCATTCCACTCATCGGGAGTTCCTGGTGGCCCTATATTCCAGCAACGATGCCTGGGCAGATCTCCAAAAGAAGGACCCAGTCTGGAAGGTTTACCTATACCAGGGGGAGGGTCGTTTTACGCCGGAGCGCGTGGAGGTAGCTGATCCCCCCTCCGCCCTGGCATATAAATTCTATGACTTTGTCACCCCATGGACTAAGGTCTATTCCATTAAATTCCCCCCCGGGGGTGGGCGGACTCTCCGCCTGGTCTTTGTCAGCTGGCTGGGGGAGGTTGAGCTTACGTGGGAGCCGAAGGAGTAGTTTGGCATGAAGCCTGTTGGCCGAGAAGGGTCATTCTCAGATAGAATAGGGCCCCTTAGGGCCTGCTTCTTAGGGGTCCTTTTATTCATTACCTTTTTGGGCCTTGAGTCGGCAGCGGCCCAGGACCTGCCCTGGGTGGTTAAGGAGCCAGCCTCTGGCAGCCGGATCCTCCCAAGCTGGGCTCGGGCCTTGCTATCCACTGGTAATTATGCCCTGGCCGCCTCCTACCTGGAAGAGGAGGTCAAAGCAAACCCCACCTCAGTGGAAGGGCATATGCTCCTGGGAAAGGCCTATTGGGGTCTGGGTCGGATCCGGGATGCCAAGGGGGCCTGGGAGAAGGCCGCATCCCTGAGCCCGGTCGTGCGCCCTTTGGTGGAGCTTCGCTTGGCCAGACTGAAGCGTCTAGAGGAACTTACCCTGCTCTCCTTTTACAAGGCTGGGGAAGGGGAGGCATGGGGGGAGGCCCTCCTTTCGGCCTTGACCGAGCGTTTTTCCGCTCTGGGTTTCAAGGTGATTCGGGCGCCTTTGGACAGTCCTTTGGGAAGGCTCTTTCACGATCTTTGGGCCGGGACGCCCAAGGCATTGGAAGAGGCAGCCCCTATGGTTAACCTCCTAGTCCTAGTGGAGGCTCTCCTCTCGACGGAGGGGCCGGGCAGCGAAGCAGTGAAGCCCGCACTTAGCGCCCGGCTCCGGGCTAAAGCCGTCGAGGTCCGGTCAAGAAGGGAGCTGGCGCGGGTGGAATGGACAGGGGGCCCCGGCGAGGCAAAGGGGCCCTCTCCCCCCTATGTCGGGAAAATGGCCGAGGAGCTTTTGTCCCAGATCTTAGAGAAGGAGCGACTCCAGCCAGATCTGGTCACCCGTCCAGGGGATGTTGTGCTCCCCAGGCTTAGCCTGGTCAAGGGCGTTGCTGTGCCCGTGGAGCTCACCGTAAGGAATCAGGGAGACGACGAGGCCAAGAACCTTGACGTCCGCATCTGGGATGTCTCTCCTGAAAAGGGGCAGGCCCTCAGGGCCTTCCGGGTGGCCTCCCTGCCTCCCCTTTCCTCAGCAGTCCTGAGCTTTGAATGGGTCCCCTCTGGCATCGGTCTCCATAAGCTCACCATTGGTATAGACCCGGATAAGAAGATCGCCGAGGCCGACAGGTCGAACAACACCGCCTCTAAGGAGGTCTTGATCCTCTCCGAGGAGGAGCTCCAGAGGAACCTCTACGAGTTTGCCTTGAGCTACACCCCTAGAGGTTCAAAGGAACAGGCCCTCCTGGAAGCAGAGCGGCATGTAATGCTTAACCCTAAGGACAAGGCCCTCTTTGGCCGGCTCCTGCAACTGGCCATCGATTACGAGAAGGAAGCCATAACTGTGATTGGCGTGGGCATCCGGCCATGGAATGTGGTCTCTGAGGCCGCCGGGGCGCCAGTTGCCCGGCGATTGGCAAGGCAGGATGCCCAGCGTTGGCTGGCCCTTATTCAAAGCAATCGTGAAAAGACCCTCCCCTCAGCCCCTAAGGGGCAGATCTACGGGGCAAGGGTTATCGCCGAACAGAGGCTCCCTGATGGGAGCTATTGGGTAAAGGTGTTAGCACCTCTGGAGTGACCTAAAGGGTAGGGTTTCACGGTGGGGCCAGGGGCAGGCGGAAGCTGAAGGTGGACCCCACCCCTTCCTGGCTTTTGACTTCCACATTGGAGCCATGGGCCTCGACGATTTGTTTGACGATGGCGAGGCCAATCCCTACTCCCCCATGCTCCCTGGTGGCTGAAGAATCCACCTGAAAGAAGCGCTCAAAGATCCTCCCAAGCTTGTCAGGGGGGATCCCGATCCCTGTGTCATGCACCGAGATTTCTACGAATGGTCCGTAGTCCGTTGTCCGTAGTCCGTGGTCGTCGGAGACAAGCTCCGACGCACCGTCTTCTTGACTTCGGACTTTGGACATTGGACTTCGGACTATGGCGGTGACGGTAACGGAACCGCCAGATGGGGTAAACTTGACGGCGTTATCCAAGAGCAGGGAGAGGGCTCGGCCTATCTCGTCAGGATCTGCCAGCACCAAGGGCAGATCAGGGGGAAGCTCAGATTTCAAAGTGATTTCCTTCTCTTGGGCCTTTGCCATGGCCTTATTCAGCTTGTCCCGGATCAGGGAGTCGATGGGAAAGGCCTGGCGATCCAAGGAGATCTCCCCCTGATCCATCTTCACGAAGGCGAGGAGGTCCTCGATCAGGCCATGGAGGCGATCCACACTTTGGGAGACGATCCCCAGGCCTTTCCTCTGTCCAGGGCTTAAAGTACCCAAGGCCTCAGAGAGCATGGCCTGGACGTAGCCCTTTATTGGTGTCAAGGGGGTGCGGAGCTCATGGGAGAGGGTGGCCAGGAAATTGGATTTCATCTGATCCAGCTCCCTCAACTCCTCTAGGGCCATTTGGAGCTCGGCAGTCCTCTCGGCCACCTTCTCTTCCAGGAGCCTATTGTAGGCCTCTACTTCGTCATGGAGCCCCTTGATCCGGAGGAGGGACTTCACCCGAGTCAGGAGTTCATGCCTGTTGAAGGGCTTAGTGAGGAAGTCATCGGCCCCTGTCTCGATGGCCCGGATCTTGTCCTCAAGCTCTTTAAGAGCAGTTATCATCACTACGGGAACGAAGCGGGTGCTCTCCCCCCCCTTCAGGCGTTGGCAGACCTGGTAGCCGTCTAGTTTGGGCATCATAATATCCAAAAGGACCAGGTCGGGGACTTCCCGGGCTGCGGTCTCCAGGGCCTCCTCCCCGTCGTAGGCCTTTTCCACCTGGTAGCCGGCTGCAGAGAGGTAAGCCTCCAAGAGCTCCACATTGGCCACATTATCATCCACGACTAGGATTTTTGGTCTTCTGGGTTCCTCTAGCGGCATTGTCATCCCTCCTCTAGGTCGACTTAATTTAGCTATAATTGCGAGGAATGTCAAGAAATAAGAAACCGGGTGTCCCAAATCTTGACAGGGAAGGTGCTAAATGTTATAAGGACTTATCTTTTCAAAAAGGAGGTGACTATAGACCATGGCAAATGAACGCGCCCTAAATTATGAACAAATAAAAAAGGCCTATGCTTTCTTTTCCCCCTTTTATGATCTTCTATTTGACAAGATCTTTTACCCTGGGAGGGTAGCTGCCATCGCGCTTCTAGAGATAAAGCCTCAGGACCGCATCCTGGAAGTGGGGATTGGGACAGGGCTGAATCTTTCCCTTTATCCCCGCGATTGCCACTTGGTGGGGATAGACCTCTCTGCCGAAATGCTCAAAAAGGCCCAGGAGAAGGTAGAGCAGTATAGAATGCATAACGTCTCCCTCCTTGAAATGGACGCCTCGGCCATGGAATTCGCCGATGACGAATTCGACCATGTTCTGGCCACCTATGTCATTAGTGCTGTCCCTGACCCGGTAAAGGTCTTCTTGGAGATCAAGCGGGTCTGTAAGCCAGGTGGACGGATTGTCTTTTTAAACCATTTTCAAAGTGAAAACCCCTTCTTGGGCACTCTGGAGGAAGCCATTGCCCCTATTTGCCTCCGTCTAGGCTTCAAAACCGATCTCAAGCTTCGCCCCCTTTTGGAAGAGGTTGAGCTCACCCCAGAGCGGGAGTTCCGGGTAAACCTCTTAAACGGCTGGAGACTGATCCGGTGCCTCAATCAGAAATAGCCCTCAGCCATCACCTAAGCCCGGCGGATTGCCTATAAAAGGCATCGCCCGTTGGGGTTTTATACAGGCTGTATAAGATCCCAGACAGACTGCATATATGAGTTGTAACACATCGAATTTGCTGGAGTTACGGATTTTTGCGGTACTTTCGAAGGGATATTATACAGCGAATTCTGCTGTCCAAAGGTTCTTATACGGAACTGTACTAAGAA
>JACRGL010000006.1 GCA_016212365.1 Candidatus Methylomirabilota bacterium
GAAGAGGTGGAGGAAAAACAGCGGTCCGGGCTCCCATTCTATGAGGCCTTGTGGAAGGATGCGGTGGTGGCCCTTGTCCTTTTCGCCATCCTTGCCGGGATGGCCCTCTTCCTGGAGATTCCTACCGAGAAGGTGGCTGATCCCAGTGATGTCAATTACGTCCCCCGGCCAGAGTGGTATTTCCTCTTCCTCTATGAGCTCCTCTGGTACTTCAAAGGGAAGTGGATGGTAGTGGGGACCTTCGTCATTCCCGCGGCGCTCTTCCTCGGCCTGATCCTCCTCCCGTTTGTCGATCGCGGACCAGAACGGCACCCAATGCAGCGGCCCCTGGCCTCTACCCTGGCGGCTGGCGGCCTGGCTGCTGCCGTTTTCCTTACCTATCTGGGCGCAGCGGCACCACTGCCGCCAGGGCCTACCGCTGCCTCGGTGACTGCTGGTGGGACGGCCATAATGGTGGCAGCGACACCGGAGGCGGGTAGGCTTATCTACGAGGCGCAGGGATGCGCAGCCTGCCACTCCATCCGGGGCGTTGGGGGCGCCGCCGGGCCAGACCTCTCCCGAATTGGTCGGATGCGGGATCGGGACTGGCTGGCGAGGTTTATCAGGGATCCGGTCGAGGTCACTCCGGGTGCCTCAATGCCTGCCTACAAGGACCTCCGAGAGGCGGAAATTCAGGCTATGGCAGCGTATCTGTCTGAACTCAAGTAGCCCAGAGGGGGAAGATAACCATGTATCCTATTCTCGTGAGGTTAGGACACTTTGAATTGCGCTCCTATGGCGTAACGGTTGCCATCGCCTTTCTCGCCGGGGCCTATCTGGCAGGGAGGGAGGCAAAACGGCGAGGGATAAACCCAGAGCTCGTAAATCAATTCATATTCTATGTCCTCCTGGCTGGGCTCATTGGGGCACGGCTCTATTACGTTGCCTTCTATGACCTGGGGGGCTTTCTCCGCCGTCCATTCGAAATCCTGGCCATATGGAAAGGGGGCCTGGCGCTCCACGGTGGGCTTATTGCCGGGCTGCTCACAGGCATCTGGTTTTGTAGAAAGAACCGGATCCCCTTCTGGCAATTCGCCGATACCCTGGCCCCGGCCATCATTTTAGGCCAGGCCATAGGGAGGCTGGCTTGTTTCCTGAACGGAGACGCTTATGGCCGGCCCACAAATCTCCCCTGGGCGATAACCTTTACTGATCCAAATTCTATGGCCCCTTTGGGGATACCCCTCCATCCAACTCAGGTATACGAGTTGGGCCTGGACCTAGTCCTATTTTTTATCCTCTGGTCTATGCGCACCAGGACGAGCTATACCGGACAGCTCTTTTTGACCTATGCCTCAGGTTATGCCATGATACGCCTCATTGTGGAAAACTTTAGGGGGGACCAGCTACTGATTGCCGGTGCTGTTTCTGCGGCCCAGATTTTAAGCGTGATTATCCTGATTGGATCAGTCTCTGCTCTCTACTTTTTGCGAAGAAAGGCTTAAAAAATCCCTGAGGGGGAAAGGGTGAGGATTGTGGCTATAAAAGGAATGTCGGTAGTCGTGGAAAGGGTCCTCGAAATTTAACCTGATTAGGAGGTGCAGGATATGGAGACTGCAAGAGTTAAAAGGATTGCGCCCTGGGCAGTGATCTTCTTTTATCTCGCCATTGCCCTGGAAGTGATTATCATGATCACCCCCTTCACCGTCTATTTCTACTCCGCCTATGCCCCTGTCCTAAACTGGCTTTACGCCTCACCCAGGACGGCCTGGCTCACCGCCTTTTTCCTGCCCCACATTACTTATCCCAGGAGCATGCTGCTGCTCATCCTTAGCTATCTAGGTCCTATCCTTCTGGTAGCAGGCCTCCTCCTCTTCTTCTTCTGCGCAGGCCAGGTCTACTATGCCAAGCTCTTCAGGAAAGGGGTAGTGACAAAAGGGCCTTATACTATAATCCGCCACCCTCAGTATCTGGGACTGGCCATTGCAGGCCTGGGCCTCCTCCTCTTCTGGCCCCGCTTCTTCATCCTGGTCACCTATATTACTATGCTCTTTGTATATTACCTCCTCGCCAGGAATGAGGAGGGGAGGATGCTCCGGAAGTTCGGGGAAGGGTATGCTGGGTATATGGAGAAGACATCCATGTTTATTCCAGGCGAGCCAGGGGCAAGGCTTTTTCGCCTAGTACCAGGGTCTCCCAAAAACAGGGGCCTGGCCCTCCTGGTCCTCTACTTCCTGGTCCTCGCAGGCGGGATGGGGCTGGGATATGCCCTCCGTGGATATGCCGAGGCCCAGGTCTCAGTAATCAGGGCCAGGGATGGGGTGGCCATTTCTATGTATCCCAGCAATGAGGAGGGGATGAGGGGACTGATGGAGGTGGCTTTGGCTAATCCAGAGGTGACCTCCTATCTGGCCAGGTTAAAAGGGAATGGAAATAAGGGAAGCTATGTGGCCTATATCCTTCCCACTGACTACATGATGCAGCACCTCATCGCTGACCTGGGGGAGCACGAGGAGCACCACGGTAAGGGGGCCCAGGGTGGATTCATCCCTCTCGTCCGCCATCTGGGCGAGATGCTGGCCCTAAAGCCTATGCGGCAACTCCGGGACGGGGAGACCTCCAGGGAAAAGAGGATTATTTTTACTGAGGCCGTTACCTCTAAAGGGGAACCCGTGCCGGTCGAGAGGGCCCTGGCCATGGACATAATGAGGCTCCCGGTCTTCTTTGTGGACCTGGACTCGGTGGATAAAAGGGTCAGCATGGTGATGGAGACTCCGCGTCGCCATAGCTGGGGCACAGTCCCTGTTCCATCTTTTTAATGCAAAGGTGTGATTGACAAAAAATGGATGATAAAATATATTATTAAAAATTCCTTTTTTTAGGAGGTTTCATGAGGAAGCTGGTAAAGAGTGTATTGACCCTCACCCTGAGTGCCCTTCTGGCGGCCCTGTTAGTTATAAGCTATCTAGAGCTTTATCCTTCCCCATCCCCTTATAATTGTGAGTAGGTGCCGGAGGTGACTGCTGGGCCACCACCAGTGGCTATTCCCGTTAAGGTATCAGGTCCTGAGGAAATAGTCGTCGCCGTTTATAGCCAGGTGAACCCTGCCGTGGTGAACATAAGTAGCATTGCCATGGCCTACGACTTCTTCTTCAATGTCGTCCCCCAGAGGGGA
>JACRGL010000009.1 GCA_016212365.1 Candidatus Methylomirabilota bacterium
CGCCTACTTTGCCAATCCCATGGGGAGCTTTCCTCCATCGCGGCGCTATCTAGGCCAGCTTCTTAAGGGGGCCTGGGAGCGTGGCCTATCGCCGGAATATATTTTATTCTTGGAAAGCATAGATACGGTGGATTAAACTAGTTGGCCATTATTGTAGTTTGTAGTCGCTCGATTCATCGAGCCATCATATAGCCTGATCAATCAGGCAACTACTACACAATTGGTACATTTTCGGGCTTATAATTCCCTAATAAGGAGCATCTAAGTGAAATACGAAACAGTTATTGGCTTAGAGGTCCATGCCCAGCTCCTGACGAAGTCCAAGATGTTCTGCGCCTGTAGCACCAAGTTTGGAGAACCCCCAAATACCCTCACCTGCCCCATATGTCTAGGGATGCCAGGGGTCCTCCCCGTAATCAACAGGCGGGCAGTGGAATTTGCCCTGAAGACTGCCCTGGCGCTGCACTGCCCCATCAATCCGAGCTGCCGCTTCAGCCGCAAGCACTACTTCTATCCGGACATGCCCAAGAACTTCCAGATCTCCCAGTACGACCAACCCCTGGCCCAGCATGGCTTCATTACCATAAGGATGAATGGAGAATCAAAGCAGGTAGGAATCCGACGGGTCCATCTAGAGGAAGACGTGGGAAAGCTGGTCCATGCGGGAACCATGGCCGAAGCCCAGCATAGCTATGTGGATTTCAACCGGAGCGGAGTCCCCCTCCTGGAGATCGTGAGTGAGCCGGAAATCCACAGCCCGGCGGAGGCGGCGGAGTATCTCCGGCAGCTCCGGGCTGTGCTTATGTATCTTGAGGTCTGCGATGGTAACATGGAGGAGGGAAGCTTTCGCTGTGACGCCAACATTTCCATAAGGCGGGCTCACTCCCCTGAACTCGGGGTCAAGACCGAGGTCAAGAATATGAACTCCTTTAAGGCCGTGCAAAAAGCCCTGGAATACGAGGTAAAGCGGCAAATCAAGATTCTTGAGGAAGGGGGCCGCATTGTTCAAGAAACCCGCCTCTGGGATGCCGATCAAGAGATCACCCTCTCCATGCGAACCAAGGAGGAGGCCCACGACTACCGCTACTTCCCTGAGCCGGATTTGCTCCCCCTGGAGGTTTCCCCTGTATGGATAGAGGAGATCCGCTCCAGCCTCCCTGAGCTTCCTGAGGAACGGCGGCGGCGCTTCGTGCTCCATTATGGCCTCCCGGAATACGATGCCGGTGTGCTCACCGCCACCAAAGCCTTAGCCAATTACTTCGAGGAGTGCGTTAGCCTGCATCCGCAGGCCAAGGTGGTGTCCAACTGGGTGATGGTGGAACTCCTTGGCCAGCTCAACAAGGATAACCGGGAGATCGAGGCTAGCCCTATTTCTCCCCAGGCTCTCGCCGAGCTCCTCTCTTTAATGGACCAAGGCGTGATCAGCGGCAAAATTGCTAAGGCCGTCTTCGAGGAGATGTACCAGACGGGAGAGGCAGCAGGGGCCATTGTCAAAGAAAAGGGCTTAACCCAGATCTCCGATGAAGAGGAGCTCCTCCGAATCGTGGAGGAGGTGATTGCCCAAAACCCGGGGCCGGTGGCCGATTACAGGGCTGGTAAGGAGAAGAGCTTCACCTATCTGGTGGGACAGGTAATGAAGGCCACTAAAGGGAAGGCCAATCCCCAACTGGCAAATCGGCTTCTGAGGGAAAGGCTGGGAGAGCCAGGCAAGCAGACCGCAGACTGAAGACTGTAGACTACAGATGTTGAGGAAGAAAAAATACGCAGCCATATTTCTCGCCACTGCCATTGTCCTCCTCCTTTTCCTCCTGGCCCTCCTCCCTCACCTCATCAACCTGGAAAGGTACAAAGGGTTAGTGGCAGCTCAGTTGGGCCGAGCCCTGGGCCGCGAGGTTACCATCGGCGAACTCCGACTCACCATCCTCTCCGGCTTAGGGGTGGAGGCCAGGGGTCTCCGAATCGCCAATTCCAAGGCCTTTGGCCCCAAGCCTTTTTTAGAGGCAGACGCAGTGAAGGTGCACCTGAGGCCCTGGCCCCTACTCAGGGGCCGGTTGGAGTTCAGCAGGGCTTTAGTGACCAATCCCCGATTCCTCATCCAGAGAAATCGCCAGGGCCTTTGGAGCTACGATGACCTGGCCAAGGCCTATCCCCTCTCGGCCCCGTCTCCTTCAAAGAAGGCTGCCAGGGAGAAGGGGGCGCCCTTGTTTACCCCCCTCCCCTCTGAGCTGGCCCTCTTTGGGGGAGAGGTTATTTTTATCGACCTAGGGCAATTGCCCGCTTCTCCTCTGCGATTCCAGGACGTCCAGGTCCACCTCTCCCAGGGCTCGCCTCCCTCATCCATCCGCTTCCAATCCACTGCAACCATGGCCAAGGCCCAGGTAGAACTTACTGGTCGGGCCACTCCCCTAGGGGAGGGGCCTGTCCTTAAAAGGCTTGATCTGGAGGCCCGTTTAAGGGTGCAAGATTTAGATGTGGCACCCTTTCTCCCCTACCTGGCCCTCCCCCACGGGATCCAAGTCGGGGGGAAGGCCTCCATCGATCTCAAGGCGAATGGGAAAGGGGAGGCCATCATGATCGAGGCCGATGCCGACCTTAAGGGGCTGGCCATGAGGCTTGGCCTTTTCGAGAAGGAAATCGGCGAAGGTGGGGAGCTAAAGGTAAAAGGCTGGCTCAGGCCATCCTCCCTTGACTTGGAGAAGACCTCCCTTACCCTTAAAAACTCCAAGCTTGAGGGGAGCCTCAAGGTGGATGGTTTTGAGGTTCCGCAGGTCAAGTTTCGCCTCCACGCTAAGTCTCTCTCCCTTGACCGGCTCCTCCTTCCGACTCCACCCCAGGCCCAGGCAATGGCCACCCCTCATCCGAGAGCCATGGCCCTGACTTCTCCGCCAGGGAAGGGAGTGGAGAAACGGGAGATGCGCTTCCAGATGGAGGGGGACCTCCAGGTAGATCGGCTCCAATGGAAGGACCTGGAGCTCTCCCCTTTCAGCACCCATATCCTATACAGGGGCCAGGTCCTACGCCTGGACGGGGTAAGCTTCGCCCTTTTTGGGGGCCAGGGAAGGGGCAGGGCTGAGCTCGACTTCCGCTCCCCTTCCCCCCGGACCACCTTGGCCTTCCGACTCGAGGGCGCCCAAATGGGACCCCTCCTTAAGGCCACCATGGCACCGAAATGGGGCCTCTCCGGGGCTTTGGATCTGGAGGCCAAACTCCGCATGGCAGGGCTTGATGCTGCTCAGGTAAAAGGGACAGCCAGGGGTGATGGGACCTTTCGTCTACGGGGGGGGAGATTTTCGGGCTTCAAGCCCCTGGAACAAATGGCCGAGCTTTTAGCAGCCTTACCCCGGCCGGCCTCAGGGTTGCGCCTCAACGAGTTCCAAGAGCTGTCAGGGCACTTTAGCCTGGACAAAGGTTACCTGCACACCCGGGATTTGACCCTCAAGCGAGAGGACCTGGAGCTTCGAGCGAAAGGGAGCTATGGCCTAATGGACGAGGGCCTGGACTTTGATGTGACCCTACAGGTGCCCAGGGCCGTCCTGGAAGCCAGGGTCACGGGAACCACCTCTAAACCCTTGATAATACCTAAGGCTGGGTGGATCCAAAAACGGATTGAAATGAAGATAGACAGGACATTAAAGGGCGAGGGCCGGAGGCTCAAGGACCTCCTCCAAGACCTCTTTCGATAATTCTATGAATAGGAAACGGCTCGGAGAGATGGCCCTGGAGAAGATTGAGCGGGACTTTCCCTTGAAGGAAGAGATCAGGGACTATATGAGACTCTATCGGGAGCTTCTCACTACTCCGGCCATTTTCCCCGCCAGAGGTGATTGTCGTGATTCTCTATGATCGGGGTCCGATCCGCAGCCCGACGGATTAATGCCCTCCGGTCTTGGCCGCTGCGCCGCTCTCCTTTTCGCCGATCTTCCCCGGTTCGCC
>JACRGL010000070.1 GCA_016212365.1 Candidatus Methylomirabilota bacterium
GCTGAACGTGAAGAGCGAAGATAACCGATGCCTGCTTTCCTGGACACCTCTGCGCTAATCAAGTACTTTGCTGAGGAGACTGGAACTGAAGAGATCAGACGGCTTATTGGATCTGAAACTCCTTTATGGGTCTCCGAACTCACCACTGTTGAGGGAGTCTCGGCCCTGTGTCCAAAAAGGTTCGCAAAAGGGAGATCTCGGCCAGCGAATTCCACAGCCTCCTGCGGGCGTGTATGTTGTTTCTTATTTCGGGCCGCTGCGAAATTCTTCCGCTCGATGATGCAGGAAAGGAGGGAGCGCGCACCATTCTCAGCACCTGGGCCCTTTCGCACAGTCTCGGATCGCTCGATGCCCTTCAACTCGCTGCGGCAGTAAGAGCCAGAGAGGGCATGGGTCCCATGGATTTTTACACTGCAGACCATCGACTCTTGGCGGCTGCTCAAGCGCAGGGATTTCCGGTCAAAAATCCTGGCATGGCAAAAGGAAATCTATGATTGCAATACCCCTTGACCAGAGAATCAAATCCGCCCTCGTCACGGAGTGTGGCAGGGGTTACGATGGGACAGGTCAAATTACGAAGCGTTTGCTTGAGTTCTGGTTCGTGGAGAACCACTTCTTCCGCCGGGGGAGTCAATTCCGCTTATGGCGCGGCTTGTAGACGAAATGGAAGAACTTCGGATAGGCGTATTTGTCTGTCACTGCGGGACCAACATCGCAGGCTTCCTTGACCCCAGGGAGGTGGCGGAGTATGCCGGGACCCTGCCTGATGTGGTCTTTGTGAAGGAAAACCTCTTCTCCTGCTCCCAGTCTGGGGTGACGGAGATCCAGAACGCCATAAAAGAGAATCAACTGAACCGGGTGGTGGTTGCTGCCTGCACCCCACGGACCCATGAGCCCACCTTCCGTGCCGCCTGCGAAGATGCCGGCCTCAATCCCTTTTTCTTTGAGTTCGTGAACATCCGGGAACATTGCTCCTGGGTTCACAAGGGCATGGCGGAGGAGGCCACTCATAAGGCCAAGGACCTGGTCAGGATGGGGGTAGCCCGGGCCAGGTATCTCGAGCCCAGGGAGCCCATCGTGGCGGATGTCGAGCCCGCGGCCCTAGTCATAGGAGGAGGAGTTTCAGGGCTCACCGCCGCCCTTTCCCTGGCGAACCGAGGGATCGAGGTCAAGCTGGTGGAGAGGGAAGAGGAGCTGGGCGGAATGCTGAGAAGAATCTTCAGGCTCTATCCCAGTAATATTGATGCGCGGGAATTTATCGCACGTCAGGTCGAGGCGGTCGAAGGCCACCCCCGCATCGAGGTCTTCACCTGCTCTACTGTTGAGGGCCTCCAGGGCTACATCGGGAATTACCGGGCCACCATCTCCTCCCAGGGTGTGAATAAGAGGGAGGTCCATGTGGGGGTCATCATAGTGGCCACAGGGGCTGCTCAGCTCGATCTTGGAGAAGTATATGGTTATGACGGTAAGAGGGTAATTACCCTTATAGAGCTGGAAGAGCGTTTGCGGAATGGGGAGCTGGGGGCCAAGAACGTCGTCATGATAAAGTGTGTGGGGGCAAGGGTCCCGGAGCGGCTCTACTGCTCTCGCATTTGCTGCATGACCTCCATAAAGAATGCTATTCTCATCAAGGAAAAGGATCCGGAGGCCAGGGTTCATATACTCTATCGAGACCTCATGTGTTATGGGGTGGATAATGAGGCCCTCCTCCGGAAGGCCAAGGAATCAGGGGTGAGGTTTATAAATTACTCCCTGGAGAGGCCCCCCATTATGGAAAACGGGAGGGTAAGGGTCCATAGCGATATCCTGGGAAAGGAGATAGGGATCAATGCCGACCTTGTGGTGCTGGTAACCCCCATGGTCTCTCAGGACGGGGTTGAAGAACTATCCCGTCTGCTAAAGGTCCCCCTAGACGGAGATAGATTCTTCCTGGAGGCCCATGTGAAGCTCCGCCCCCTGGATTTTGCTACCGATGGAATCTATGTGTGCGGGACTGCCCACTGGCCGGCCTCTGTTTCTGAAAGCATCGAGCAGGCCTTGGGCGCGACGGCAAGGGCCTCTACCTATCTTATCAACAAGCGCGTCACAGTAGAGCCCATCTTTTCCATGCTTTTGGATGAGGACCTGTGTCGGGGATGCGGCCTGTGCGCCTCCCTCTGTCCCTATGCAGCGATTGAGATGGTCCAGACTGAAAAGGGGATAAAGGCCCAAATGATAGCCGTGGCCTGCAAGGGTTGCGGAACCTGTGGAGCAAGCTGCTACCGTCGCGCCATCAAGATGAACCACTATACTGACGAGCAGTTGATAGCCCAGGTCAGGGCTGCCTTTTCAGGATAACACGGTAAACAGAGGCATAACGAGAAATGAGCAAGGAATTTAGACCTTCTATCATTGCTTTCCTTTGTATATGGTGAGCCTACGGGGCTGCTGACCTCGCCGGGGTTGCGAGGTACCAATATCCCCCGGATATCCGCACCATCCGGGTCATGTGCTCGGGCCGCGTGGACCCCACCATAATCCTGGAGGCCTTTTTGTCTAAGGCCGATGGGGTCTTTGTAGGGGCCTGCCGCCGGGGGGAGTGCCACTATGTAACCGGGAATCTTCAGGCTGAGGGCAAGGTGAACCTGACAAAGAAAGTCCTTTCTTACATTGGTCTCCATCCGGAGCGCCTGGTGATGGAATGGATGTCAAGCGGGGAGGGGGGTCGTTTCGTGGAGTGTGTGACATCCTTCCAGGAAGAGATAAGGAAACTCGGTCCCCTGGGGAAGGGCGAAGGAATTGGAACCGAAGAGCTTCAGCTCAAGCTCACCGCCGCCCAGCGCGTTATGGAAGGCAAGAAGCTACGGTGGGTGGTGAGTAAGCGGTTGGAATTCAAAGAGAAGGGCAATCTCTACGGTGAAGTCTTTACCGAGCATGAAATTAGTCGCCTTTTTGACGAAGTGGTGATGGACGAGTTAACCCTTCAGGAGATCCTTTTGAGGCTCCGAATGGAGCCCCTCTCCGCAAAAACTCTATCCGGGATGATAAACATAGCCCCTTCCCGCATTTTGAGGCACCTGGCAGATATGAAAAGGATGGGGCTGGTATCGGTGTCCACGGAGGACGATGGCAGGAGCCCCGTCTGGAAGGCGGTATAAGATCAAATGACCGAGAAAAGTAAAAACGAAGGGGGAAATGTCCTGATAGTGGGCGGCGGGATTGCGGGGATTGAAGCAGCCCTGGATCTGGCCCAGGCCGGATTTCAGGTCTTCCTCCTTGACAAATCCCCTGCCGTAGGGGGCACTATGGCCCAGTTAGACCGGGTCTTCCCCAACCAGGGGCCGGCCCTCTGCCAGATCTCCGCCAAACTCGATGCCATCTCCCGCCACCCTAACATCCGCATTATCACCAATGCGAACCTCGAGCGGGTAAAGAGGGTAAATGGCGGATTCGAGATCACCGTCAGGAAAGAGCCTTTACGGGTGAATGAGAAGTGTGACGGGTGCGCGGCCTGCGTGGCCGTCTGTCCCATAAAACCATACGATACATACAACGAAGGTCTGATGCTCCGAACGGCCATCGATATCCAGAATTCAAGATACTATCCGGCCCTCTATAACATCGAAAAGGAGACCCCCATCTGCCAGGAGACCTGCCCGGTCCACATCGATATCCGGAGGTATGTGGGCCTCATTGCAGAAGGCAGATTCGACCAGGCCCTGGCCGTCATCAGGGAAAGGAATCCTTTACCGGCCATCTGCGGGCGAGTCTGCAATCACCCGTGTGAGAGCGCCTGTAACCGAGGAGCCCAGGACGAGCCCATCGCCATCGATGCCCTCAAGAGGTTTGTGGCCGACTATGAGCTTAAGCTGAGGAAGGAGGGCAAGGTCCCCTATTCAAAAGCCCCTCGAAAGACTAAGAAGGCCAGGGTCGCCATTGTGGGGGCCGGCCCGGCCGGGCTCACTGTAGGCTACGATCTCGCCCTGCGGGGATATGAGGCGACCATCTTTGAAGCCGCCCCGGTCCCTGGAGGGATGCTCTACTTGGGGATTCCTGAGTACCGCCTGCCCAGGGATATCATCGAGGCCGAAGTCGACTATATCAAAAATCTTGGGGTTGAGATCCGCCTCTCCACCCCCATCGGGCCGGATCTCACCATAGACGACTTATTTAAACAGGGCCATAAGGCGGTGTTTATCGGCATAGGTGCCCACAGGGGCCTCAAGTTGAAGGTCCCGGGGGAAGACGACTTCGAAGGATTCCTCGACTGCATCGTCTTCTTAAGAAGGGTAAACCTGGGGGATACCACCAAGCCCGGCAGGAAGGTAGTGGTCATCGGCGGTGGCAATTCCGCCATTGATTCCGCTAGAACCGCCCTTCGACTGGGCTGCGAGGAGGTCTCTATCCTCTACCGCCGCTCACGGAGGGAGATGCCTGCCAATCCCTGGGAGATCGAGGAGGCCGAGAGGGAAGGGGTAAAGATCCATTATCTTGCTGCACCGGTAAAAATCCTCGGCCAGAACGGAAAAGTTACCGGAATGCTGTGCACAAAGATGGTGCTCGGGAAGCTCGATGCCAGCGGCCGCAGAACCCCCATCCCCATCGAGGGCTCCGAGTTTGAAGTGGAAGCCGATTTGATCATCCCTGCCATAAGCCAGGAGCCAGATATCTCCTTCCTGCATGAGGGGCACGGATTGGAGATCTCCAAGTGGAACTCCTTTATCATAGATGAAAGGACCATGGCGACCAACCGGCCCGGAATCTTCGCTGGCGGAGATGCCGTGACCGGGCCATCTACGGTAATAGAGGCTATAGCCGCCGGACACAGGGCTGCCGATTCCATAGATAAGTTTCTCAAGGACTAGAATTCGGTCGCAGAGATGAAAAAGAAGAAGTTCATTGCTAGCTTCAGCGACATCCCCACTAGGCGGCAGAAGATGCCGCACCTCTCCCTCGAGGAGAGGAGGCTCAATTTCCGAGAAGTGGAATTGGGTTTTACTGAGGAGCTGGCGATTGCAGAAGCAAGGCGATGTCTGAGCTGCCGGCGATGCATCGGATGCGGCCTGTGCCTGGCCGAGTGTGATCAAAAAGCCATCGTCTATGACGAGGCACCGGAGACGATAAAGCTTGCCGTAGGAGCCATCATTCTTGCCCCGGGGTTCGACGAATTCGATGCCAATCGCAAGAGGGATCTGGGCTACGGGAAGTATTTTAACGTGATTACCAGCATAGAATTGGAAAGGACCATGAGCCCGACCGGGCCCTATGGTGGCATCGTCATGCGGCCTTATGATGGCGAGGTCCCCTCCCGCATTGCCTTTGTTCAGTGTGTGGGCTCCCGTGAGGAGGGAATCGGGGCCAATTATTGCTCTAACGTCTGTTGCATGCATGCCCTCAAGCAGGCCATCTCGGCACAGGAGAGGATTCCGGGCCTGAGGGTAAAGGTCTTTCATAGGGATATCCGGCCTTACGGAAAGGGATCGGATGCCTATTATCTTCGGGCAAAAGACGAGCTGGGGATTGAGTTTGTGAGGGCCGAGGTCGCAGGAGCCGAACAAGATGAGGCTACCGGAAATATCCAGTTGAAATATCGCGCTAATGGTCAGGAGGCGAGGGAAGAGTTTGACCTGGTGGTCCTCTCCGTGGGGCTCCAGGCACCCCGGGATGCCAGGGCTATCAGCCGGAGGACGCGGGTGCGTCTTAACAAATACAGCTTTTGCTCTACAGGCCCTTTCTCCCCCCTCGCTTCCACGGAAGGGGGGGTCTTTGTCGCCGGCGCCTTCAGTGGCCCGAAAGGTATCTGTCAAAGCATCGTTCAGGCCAGCGGCGCCGCCAGTAAGGTGGCTGGGCTCCTTTCTGAAAAGAGGGGAGAGATTGCTTCCAGGGAGGGCGGTGGCGGGGCACCAGGGGAAGGAAAAGAAGGGGTCGGCGTTTTCCTCTGCCAATACGGGCTTGAAACGAACGGCGGCCTCAAGGCTAATGAGCTCAAAGGCTTTCTCAGCAGCCTTGCTCAGGTGAAATATTGGGGAGAGGCCCTCTTCTGTTGCCTCAAATTGGGAAAGGAAGGGATTCAAAGGGCTGTAAGGCAGGAAGGCCTTACCAGGGTTGTGGTTTTACCCTGCTATAGAAAGACTCACCTGCCCCTATTTCAGGCTATGCTCTCCGAAGCCGGGCTGGCCTCCGGCCAGGTCGAGATCGTCGATTTTAGCGGAGATGGAAGGGTTGATGGGCAAAAAGCCCTGAGGCTTTTGGAGGAGGCAATTGTAAGGGAGAAGACTCCCCCATCGGGCAGGGAAGCTAAGGAGGTAACCCCTGTAGCCCTGGTCCTCGGGGGCGGGATCAGCGGGATGACGGCTGCCCTGGACATTGCAGCGCAGGGGTTTAATGTGCACTTGGTCGAGAAGGCCGAGGAGTTGGGGGGGAATCTACGGAAGATTCGATACTCTCTGTTCGAAGAAAATCCACAAGGGAGAGTCAACGCTCTTATGGCAGCCGTGGAGGGAAACGAGAGGATCAGTGTTCACAAGAATTCGACGTTTTCGCGGATCGAGGGTGAGGTCGGAGCCTTCCGAAGCCTGATTTCTATTGATGGGAAGGAGGAGACTATTGAACACGGCGTTCTGATCCTGGCCACGGGCGGGGCGGAATACCGGCCCACGGAGTATCTATATGGGGAGGATGAGCGGGTTATTACCCAGCGAGAGCTGGAGGAACGGCTTATCAGTCCTCAGTCCTCGGTCTCAAGTCTCCAGTCTATTGTGATGATCCAGTGCATCGGTTCCCGGAATAAGGAGCATCCCTATTGTAGCAGGATTTGCTGCCCCCGGGCCATCAAGAATGCCCTCAAAATAAAGGAGTCTAGTCCTGAGACATCCGTATACATCCTCCATAGAGACATAAGGGTATATGACTTCTGTGAAGATTTTTATTCTGAGGCCCTGGAGAGGGGCGTTCAATTCATCCGTATGGAAGGGGACCCCTCCGTTAAGGATGGGGAGAAGCTGACCGTTTCCCTGGTAGACGGGATTATAAGGGAGAAAATCGACCTCCATGCCGACCTCGTGGTATTGAGCGCCGGAGTGGTTCCAGGCCCGAATAATCCTGAGATAGCAGAGCTCCTCGGGATACCCTTAGATGATTATGGCTTCTTTCAGGAAGCGGATTCGAGCCTTCGGCCTGTGGAATTTGAGAGGGAAGGGTTCTTTCTCTGCGGCCTTGCCCATTCCCCCATGCCCGTGGATGAATGCGTAGCTCAAGCGAGTGCGGCGGCAGGTAAGGCGTGTTTGGTCCTTGTGCAAGGTAGGTCAGTATGAAGCTTAAAGAGATAAAGAACATCTTAAATTGCGTGGTCCTTGTGGGGGATGACGCCCTCGAAGAGGAAGTTGACGGGGCGTGCGCGGCGGACCTCATGAGTGATGTCCTGGCTTTTGGCAGGCCAGGGTCCCTTTTGCTTACCGGCCTCACCAATGTCCAGTCCATCATCACTGCTTATGTGGCGGAGATGAAAGCCGTAATTTATGTCCTGGGAAAGAAGCCAGATAAGGAGGCTTTAAAATTGGCGCGCGAGAAAGGGATTGTGGTGATGGCTTCTAAGATACCTATGTTCGAGGCGTGCGGCGAGTTATATAAGCAGGGTCTCAAAACGGCCGAGGCAAGAGTATAAAGGAATGAGCGAATCGGAAGAGGTCCTTTTCAGCCAGGAATTTACCATTATAGGGGGAGACTTCAGCAAGGCAGGAAGTGTCTCCACCGAGATAAAGTCCGTCCTGAAGCAGATTGGATTCGATCCGGCCATCATTCGCCGGGTAGCCATCTCCACCTATGAGGCGGA
>JACRGL010000008.1 GCA_016212365.1 Candidatus Methylomirabilota bacterium
AAAGCTAGGAGGGAAATTTCCATGAGACAATTCAAGATTATTGTAGAAAAACATCCTGACGGTTACGTAGCTTACCCCTTGGGGCTTAAGGGGGTTGTGGTCGGGCAGGGAGATACATACGAAGAAGCCCTTTCAGATGTGAAGTCTGCAATTCGTTTTCATATTGAAACCTTTAACTATGCCCAATCATCCAAAAATTAAAGCCTCAACACTTCGTACAATCTGCACACAAGCAGGTATTCCGAGGGATGACTTTCTTAAAGCTTATGAAAAGACTTGATGGCGGCCTTCAGATAACAACAGGCTTTGCGTCGCTCCAATTATTTGGATTAAGTAATTGAGGTCGCTCCATGCCGCCCGCTTATTATTGAGATTAAGATGGAAGGGGCGGTCGGCACGGCGCAAAGCCCAAACGTTATACGCATCCAAAGATAATAAAATTTCCATTTTCGCTCATCTGAAAAGGGGAGGTTCTTCATGTGTGGCATAGTGGGCTATGTGGGAAAACAGAAGGTGGTTCCCATCCTTGTGGATGGCCTGAAGCGCCTCGAGTATAGGGGCTATGATTCAGCAGGTCTGGCCCTCCTGCAAGACGGGGAGATGGTTATCTACAGGAGTGTAGGGAAAATCAAAGAGCTGGAGAACCTCCTCTGGGGAAAGGACCACTCGGGCCATATCGGTGTAGGGCATACCCGCTGGGCCACCCATGGCCGACCCACTGAAGAGAACGCCCATCCCCACACCGACTGTTCCGGCAGCCTTGTAGTCGTCCATAACGGGATCATTGAGACCTACCTCCCATTAAAGGAGAAGCTCCGCCAGGAGGGCCACCATTTCAAGTCCGACACTGATACCGAGGTGATCGCCCACCTTATAGAGAAATACCTGGAAGGGGACCTGGAAGGCGCTGTCCGCCGAGCCCTCCAGGAGGTGGTAGGGGCCTACGCTATTGGTGTCCTCTGGAAAGGAGACCCTCAGAGGATTGTAGGTGCTCGCTGCGGGAGCCCATTGGTAGTAGGCCTTGGACAGGGGGAGTTCTTCCTTGCCTCGGATATCCCTGCTATCCTGAACCACACGCGAAATGTCCTCTTTCTGGATGAAGAGGAGATGGCCGTCCTGAGCCCAGAGGGAGTCCACGTCACCAACCTCCAGGGTGAGCCGGTAGCTAAAGAGGTCCAGAAGGTTCTATGGAGCCCTATCCTGGCCGAGAAAGGGGGCTACAAGCACTTCATGCTCAAGGAGATCTATGAACAGCCCCGAGGTGTGCGGGATACTATCCGGGGGCGCTTCTCGGAGGAGACAGGGCGGATATACCTGGAGGGCATGGAGGCCGTGGAGGAGGACCTGAGGAGGGCAAGACGGATTTATATTGTGGCCTGTGGGACTTCCTGGCACGCTGCCTTAGTGGGCAAGTTCATCTTGGAGGAGTGCTCCCGGATCCCGGTAGAGGTGGATTATGGCTCAGAGTTCCGCTATCGGGATCCCCTCCTGGGCGAAGAGGCCCTGGTTTTAGTGATCAGTCAATCGGGGGAAACCATGGACAGCCTGGCTGCCCTGCGGGAGTCCAAAAGGCGAGGCTCCAAGGTCCTTTCCATATGTAACGTGGTCGGCAGTTCCATCAGCCGCGAGAGTCATGCGGTAATCTATACCCATGCCGGACCCGAGATAGGGGTGGCCTCCACCAAGGCCTTTACCTCTCAGCTCGCTGCCCTCTATCTCTTTAGCCTCTACTTAGGGCAGCTCCGGGGCCAGATCTCCCCCGATAAGGCCCGGGCGATGCTCCAGGATCTCGTCCGGGCACCCCAGCTCCTGGAGCAGGTCCTGCGCCAGGACGAGGAGCTGGACCGGCTGAGTCATCTATTTTACACCAAAGGGGATTTCCTCTACCTGGGGCGGGGGATTAACTACCCCCTCGCCTTAGAAGGGGCCCTCAAGCTCAAGGAGATCTCCTACATCCACGCCGAGGGGTACCCGGCAGGGGAGATGAAGCACGGCCCCATCGCCCTGATTGACGAGGACATGCCTGTTGTAGTCCTTGCCCCTAAGGACAAGTTCTACGAAAAGATCCTGGGGAACATCCAGGAGGTGAAGGCACGGGACGGTATTGTCATTGCCTTTGCCAGCGAAGATGACGAGGAGATCGCCGATCGGGTGGATCACCTCTTTACCATCCCCAAAACCTCCCACCTTTTGACCCCCCTTCTTCTGGCTATCCCTATGCAGCTCTTGGCTTACTACATCGCCGTTCGCAAGGGCTGCGATGTGGACCAGCCCCGGAACCTGGCCAAGAGCGTCACCGTGGAGTAAATGGATAACAGGCAAATCCTGGAAAATCTCAATCCAAAGCAACGAGAGGCGGTCCTCTGCACTGAGGGTCCCCTCCTGGTCCTGGCCGGGGCAGGAAGCGGTAAGACCGGGGTTATCGCCCACAGGATCGCTTACCTTATCGGCCGTCTAGGAGTGAGACCGGAGAACATCCTGGCCGTCACCTTCACCAATAAGGCGGCAGAGGAGATGGGGAAGCGGGTGGAGGGCCTCCTGGGGACAAATGACCTCGGCCTCTGGATGGGCACATTCCACGCTACCTGCGCCCGCATCCTTCGAAAAGAGATCACTCACCTCAATCTTCTTAGACCCTTTGTCATCTTTGATGAGGCGGATCAGCTCTCCCTGATTAAAGATTGTCTAAAGGAGATAGGCCTCTCAGAGAAGTTATTTAATCCACGGGCAGTGGCCGCTCGGGTCTCGAAGGCCAAGAACGCCCTCCTTTCCCCAGAAGAGTATGCCCGCTTGGCAGAGGATCATTTTTCCGAGAAGGCCGCCCAGGTCTACAGGCTTTACCAGGAGAGGCTCTATCTGGCCAACGCCCTGGATTTCGATGACCTTTTGATGGCAACGGTCCGCCTCTTCGAGGAACGGCCCGAAGTCCTCCAATACTACCAGGGGCTCTGGCATTATATACTCGTGGATGAGTACCAGGACACCAACCACGCCCAGTACCGGCTGGTAAATCTCCTCGCCGCTCGCCATGGTAACCTCTGCGTGGTGGGGGACGACGACCAGTCAATCTACATGTGGCGGGGAGCGGATCTCAATAATATTTTGGACTTTGAGCGCGATCACCCCCAGTGTAAGGTCATTCGCCTGGAGCAGAACTACCGCTCCACCCAGCGCATATTACATGTGGCCGGGGCGGTAGTAGCCCATAACCTGGGGCGCAAGGGAAAGGAGCTCTGGACGAAAAACGAAGAGGGCGAACCCGCTATTTACTATCAGGCCTACGATGCCGAGGATGAAGCGGCCTTCGTGGCTCAGACCGTCAAAACCCTCTGCTTAGAGGAAGGCTTTGGCTACGATGACCAGGCCATCTTCTATCGCACCAACGCCCAGTCCCGAGCCCTGGAGGAGGCCCTCCGGCGAAACCTCATCCCATACGCCATTGTGGGTGGGGTTAGATTTTATGAGAGAAAGGAAATCAAGAATATCTTAAGCTATCTCCGTCTTTTGATCAACCAGCATGACCTGTTGAGCCTCCGCAGGGTTATTAATGTGCCAGCGCGAGGATTGGGCCAGGCAGTAGTGGAAAAGATTGAGGGGCTAGCAAGAAAAGAAGGAATTTCGCCCCTTGAAGCCTGTGGGCGGGCAGCGAGGGAAGGTATTGTTCCAACCCGCCAGACTAAGGCCCTGGGGGAATTCCATGATTTGATGGAGAGGCACCGGAAGCTGGCCGAGGGACTTCTCCCCTCCCAGATTCTATTGAATCTCGTCAAGGAGACAGGCTATCTGGAGGAGCTCGGGGCCGAGGGGACGGCCGAGGCCGAGGGACGGATCGAAAATGTGAGAGAGCTAGTGTCTGCGGCCCAGCAGTTCGAGGAGCGGAGCGGGGAGAAGGGCCTCCAGGCCTTCCTTGACAGTGTAGCCTTGATCACCGACGTTGACGAGTGGCGGGAAGGCCAGGGGGCAGTCACCCTAATGACGCTCCATGCCGCCAAGGGGCTAGAGTTTCCCGTGGTCTTTATCACGGGAATGGAGGAGGGGATATTCCCCCATAGCCGGGCCTTAGAAGACCAGGAGGAACTGGAGGAGGAGCGGAGACTCTGTTACGTGGGGATGACTAGGGCCATGAAGAGGCTCTTCCTTACCAGTGCTGAAAGGCGAAGGCTCCATGGGGGAGGGGGGTATAGTCTCCCTTCCCGTTTTCTGAGCGAGATTCCATCCCATTTGATTAAATCAATGGGTTCACAGTTCACTGTTCACAGTTCACGGAGGACTGATTCTGGTAGAGGAGACTTCATCCGTCCGCTGTCCACCGTCCCGCCTCAGGCGGGTGAACCGGCCGAGCCGTTTGTAGACTATCTCCAGCCCGGAGTAAAGGTTCGCCATCCCGAGTGGGGCCTGGGCACTATCCGGGAGCGGATTGGAGCTGGTGAGGATATGAAGGTGGTGGTGGACTTCCCCGGCACCGGGCGCAAGAAGCTGGCGGCGAAGTATGCACAGCTAGAAAAGGCATGAGCCTTCAGGTTTTTCCCTTAGAGAAGGATTATTTTGTTTGCTCAGAGGATTGCATAATGCTATCATTATTATATAATTCTAAAATAGGAAAGGGGTGGCAGAGTTATGGCGAACCTTTACGTAAGGGAAATTCCTGATGACATATATAAGGCCCTTAAGGAAGAGGCAGCGAAAGACCGGCGGTCTGTCAATCAGGAAGTGGTATGGATCCTTCGAGAGTATTTATCAAAGTCGAAGAAGGACCAAAGGGATTTGAGGGCAGCCATTGATCGACGGCGCGAGGAACTTGCTCGAGGGAAAGGGATACTGGGGGATAGCAGCCTTCTCATCCGTAAGGATCGGGAACGGTGACGGATTGGGTTGTTGATAGCAGTATCGCCGTGAAGTGGTTTGTCGAGGAGGAGCATACAGAGGAAGCATTGCGTATTTTTGATGACCTCTTGTCCGGAGCTAAGATTCTATGGGCACCAGACCTCCTCATAAGTGAATTTACGAACGTGATGTGGAAACGGGTGCTTGCTGGTGACATTGATGAGGCCTTTGCGGTTCAAAGTGTGCGAGACCTCCTCCAGATTGATCTCAAGATCGTTGAATCCAGAGAGCTGGTCTCGTCTGCCCTTGAACTTGCCGTTCAATTTAGGCGGACAGTATACGATTCCCTCTATCTGGCATTAAGCCTTCGGTTAGAATGTCCCATCATAACCGCCGATAGAAGGCTCTATAAAGCGGTCCATCCTGAGTTTCCTGGAATCCGATGGGTCGGTGCCCTCTAGTTCTATATGTAGCGCATTAAATTGTTGTCCGGATATATGGGTTTCGGATTTGGCAGATAGGCAATTATTTACATTGTTTATAGCCAAGGTGGGTCTGCCTCAGGCGGAAAACATGGGCTGAAGGCTAATGGCTGAGAGCTAAAAGCTATTTAGGAGGACATATGAAAATTACAAAGAGGGAAGTGGAGCATGTAGCTCGCCTCGCCCGCCTTGAGCTTACCGAGGAGGAGAAGGAGCGCTTTACCCGGGAACTGAACTCTATTCTGACTTATTTCGACAAGTTAAACGAGCTAAACACCGAAGATGTAGAGCCCACATCTCATGTGATCCCTATTGTGAACGTCTTCCGCGAGGACGAGGTCAGGCCCTCGTATCCCCGGGAGGAAGTCTTATCTAACGCCCCTGAAGAGGAAGAGGCCTTCTTCAAGGTTCCCAGGATTTTGGAGTAATTGTCCGATGTCCGAAGTCCGAGGTCAGCAAGAAAAATGTTGGTAAAAACTTAGACCCCAAAGGAGAGGGATTTGGAGCTATTCCGGCTAACCATTCACGAGCTTCACGAGCTCCTGAAAAAGGGAGAGGCTACCGCCACAGAGATAGTAGGGTCCGTCTTTGAGCGGATCGAGGCCGTTGAGGGGAAGATCCAGGCCTATGTTACCATTACAAAGGAAGAGGCGTTAGCCCGGGCAGCGGGGGTGGATGCCGCGATTAAGAAGGGTAAAGGTATAAGACCCCTCACCGGCATTCCTCTGGCCATTAAGGACGTGATCTGCACATTGGGGGTAAGGACCACCTGCTCCTCTCTGATCCTGGAGAACCACGTGCCCATCTATGACGCCACTGTCATCCACAAACTCAGAGAGGAAGGGGCCATTTTTCTGGGCAAGGCCAATATGGATGAGTTCGCCATGGGCTCCTCCACCGAGAATTCTGCCTTCATGAAGACCAAGAACCCCTGGGACCTGGGCCGTGTCCCTGGTGGTTCTAGCGGAGGCTCGGCGGCGGCAGTGGCGGCCGATATGTGTGCCGGCTCTTTTGGCTCGGACACAGGAGGCTCCGTCCGCCAGCCTGCTGCCCTTTGCGGGGTAGTCGGCCTCAAGCCTACCTATGGACGGGTCTCTCGCTATGGGTTGGTTGCCTTCGCCTCTTCTCTGGATCAAATCGGCCCCATTACAAAGGATGTAACTGACTGCGCAATCTTGATGAACGCCGTAGCCGGCTACGATCCAATGGATTCCACATCGGCGATGGTCACTCTCCCCGACTTCACCCGGGCCTTGTTGCCTGACGTGAAGGGGCTGCGCCTTGGCATTCCTGCTGAGTATTTCATAGAGGGGATGGACCCCGAGGTAGAAGCGGCCATCTGGGAGGCGATTAGACTCCTGGAGCATCTAGGTGCAAACACTGAGAAGATCTCCCTTCCCCATACCGACTACGCTATCGCCACTTATTACCTGGTAGCCACTGCCGAGGCTAGCTCTAATTTAGCCCGCTATGACGGGGTGAAGTATGGCTATCGAACGAAAAGATCAATGGACATGCTGGAGATGTATCAGAGGACAAGGCGCGAGGGCTTCGGGGCCGAGGTAAAACGGAGGATCATGCTGGGGACCTATGCCCTATCCGCAGGCTACTACGAAGCCTATTATCTCAAGGCCCAAAAGGTCAGGACCTTGATCCGCCATGACTTCGAAGAGGCCTTCAAGCACTGCGACGTGATCATCACCCCTACCTCCCCAACGGCCGCCTTCCGCTTTGGGGAAAAGACAGAAGACCCCTTAACCATGTATCTCTCCGACATCTTCACCATCTCCGTCAATTTAGCAGGAATCCCGGCTATCTCCATCCCCTGCGGCTTTACCAAAGGGGGACTGCCCATTGGACTGCAGATTCTTGGAAAGCCCTTCAACGAGGAGGCCATCCTGAGAGTGGCCTATACCTACGAGCAGAACACCGAGTGGCACAAACGAAAGCCAAACCTCTGATATGGAAAATGTCCGAAGTCCAATGTCCGATGTCGGAAGTTCAAGGTGCAATCTCCCATTGACCTTGGACTTTGGACCTTGGACACTTATTTAAGGGCCTGCCTTGGCGGGCTAATGGCTAACAGCTAAGGGCTATAAAGATGCTTTACTTTGCCTATGGCTCTAACATGGATAGCGAACAGATGCGGGAGCGCTGCCCTGAGAGCCGGTTTATTACTACCGCCAGACTAAAGGACTTCCGGCTCGTCTTCAGCCGCTGGTCTGAGGGCTGGGACGGCGGGGTAGCGGATATCGAGCCATCTAAAGGAGATGTGGTGGAAGGGGTAGTGTATGAAATCTCGGCCACGGACCTCGCCTCCCTTGACTCCTACGAGGGTTATCCACTAGACTATTTCAGGGCATACGTCACTTTAGAGACTTCAGCAGGGGCGGAGCTCACCGTCATCGCCTACTTTGCCAATCCCATGGGGAGCTTTCCTCCATCGCGGCGCTATCTAGGCCAGCTTCTTAAGGGGGCCTGGGAGCGTGGCCTATCGCCGGAATATATTTTATTCTTGGAAAGCATAGATACGGTGGATTAAACTAATACAAACGCACTAATACAAACGCACTAGATACTTTTACATTGTCATTGCGAGCGATAGCGAAGCAATCTCTGATCGTTGGGATTGCGGAGCCTGTTCCGAGCGAAGCGAGGAAGCCCACTCCGAGTTTGCTTCGGCTTCGCCTCGCAACGACTAAAGTCCCTCGCAATGACACTTTACTTAACGCGTTTGTATTAGATCTTGCGAGTCCTTTTATTCCCCTACGGGTTGGCCCCTTTTCAGGTCCAGAAAGGCATCCGCTAAGGGAAATATAGACCGTTCGTGGGTGGCCATCAAAATTGTCCTCCCTTCCATTTTCATGGTTTTTAATATGCCTACCAGGTTTTCTATGGACTCGGCATCAATATTGGAGGTGGGCTCATCAGCAATGATTATCTCCGGATCATTAACCAAGGCCCTGGCAATGGCCACTCGCTGCTGTTCCCCCCCACTCATCTCTTCCGGGGAGTGGTAGAACCTGTCCTCTAGTTGAAACCTCTCTAAGAGCTCTTGAGCCCATTTCATTCTGTCCCTGGCCCTGGGGTAAACAGGGATCAATGGATAGGTAACATTCTCCCAGGCCGGGAGCCGGGGAAGGAGGTTGAAGTTCTGGAAGACGAAACCTATTTTCTCCCTCCGGATCCTGGCTAAGGCTGCCTCGGAGAAGTTAGTTATATCTTCCCCATATAAATATATCTGCCCTTTGGTAGGCCTATCGAGGGCCCCTATGAGACTCAAGAGGGTGGTCTTCCCCGACCCCGAAGGGCCTCGAATGACCAGAAACTCGCCCCTCCCGACCTGGAGATTCACATTGTAAAGGGCCCGGATCTCCTTTGTCTTGGTTGGATCGTAAAATTTGCAGAGGCCCCAAGTCTTGATAATCACCATCTCATGGCCTCCACTGGTGGGACCGTGGCCGCCTTCCAGGCAGAATAGATGCTCCCCACCGCGGTCAAGATTAACGCAAAAAACAGGCTCAGGAGGGCAGGCACAGGTGTAAAACGGGCAGGAACGGGAAAGTCAGGGATTATCCCAATCTCAGCAATAAAGAACTGAGCGATGAAAAGGCCGTTCAGGGCCTTAACCCAAAAGATCGAAGTGAGTAATGCCAGAGGGGCGCTGGTCAGGCTGATGATCAGGCTTTCGAAGAAGACCATCTCGAGGACTTCCTGGGTCTGCCACCCGGTGGCCTTAAGGACCCCGATCTCCCGTCTCCTTTCCGAAAGCCCCAGGCCTGAGGCCACCAGGAGGGCAGGGATGGCCAAGGCAAAAGCCACTGTGTAAAGGGCGGTGAAGATGCCTTCCTTTAAGGTAAAGCCCCGGAGGTAGTACTGCCTTACCAAATCCTTGCTCTGGATGCGGAAAAGGGGGCCAAGCCAGGAGATCCCCTTGCTTATAACCCCTTCGTAGCCTGGCCGACAGTAGATCAAGAAATCCGAGGCCATGCCTTTCATCTGAAA
>JACRGL010000069.1 GCA_016212365.1 Candidatus Methylomirabilota bacterium
GGCCCGGGCTCGGCGGGCGGGCCTACTATCAGCCTTTGAAAAATAGACATTGACATCCCTAATTTCCCCCTCTCCCTTGATGGGAGAGGGTTGCGGTGAGGGTGGACTCATCACCATAATGTTCCCCCTCCCCTTAATCCCATCCCGCCAGGGGAGGGGAGTTCCTGGGATTAGCATTTTTAATGTCTATTTTGGGGTCAGCCTGAAAAGCCTTGACATCCATAGCGACTTGTGTTACTTAACCTTCGGCCCTGATGGTTGAACCCGATTTTTCGAATCGCTACCAAGTTTTGAGGGTTATGGTTTCTCAGTTTATTTATGACCCTGCCTTTATTCCCCCTCGACATCTCAATCAGGGGATTATAGTTCCAGTCCCTTGTGTTCTAATTCACTTGGGATTCCGTCCGCCTGAGGCGGATTATGGCATGGGTTTTGCTTGGCAAAAGGGAGACAGTTTTGACCGCTGTTAAATATCGAGAGGTGGCCTACCTGATGGGCATGGTATTCAAATTGATCGGCTGGTCCCTTTTGTCTTCCTTATGGATCATGGGCCCAGGTCTAACCCCTACCATGGCCCAGGGAAAGGGGGATTTAAGAATAAGCCTAATGCGGGTTTCCATCTGGCCTGAATATGACGATCCCCGGGTCTTAGTGATGTATCAAGGGCAATTCGCCGCTGGCTCCCCCTTGCCTGCCCTGGTAAGGTTTCAAATCCCCCAAGGGGCTGAAATCCATATGGCAGGCTCAGTATCGCCCCAAGGGGAGCATCAACATCAGCCCTTCGAGGTATCTCCGGCCAGAAAGGGAGCCGAGGTAAGCTATAACCTTGCTACTACGAACTTCTACATGGAGTTCTATTATAATCCCTTTAAGGGAGGGGAGAAAAAGGGCTTCGAATACCTGGTCCAGTCCATCTATCCCATAGACAAGCTGGAGGTCGACATCCAGCAGCCCCTCAGGGCAAACGATTTCAGGGTCGACCCAAAGCCCCTCTCCGTTATATCCGATCAAAGGGGCTTTAAGTATAGCCGCTATGCCTTCGAACGCCTGGCCAAAGACAGGGAGGTGAAGCTCAGGGTATCTTATACCAAGGCCGATCCAAACCCATCGGTGGAGAAAGCAACTGCCGGGATGGGGGCAGGCGGGGTTACCGAAAGGAGCAGCCGTTTTAATCCATACGTGATCATCCTCTCGGTGACTGCTTCCATCCTCATTGCAATGGCCGGTTATTACCTGCTCGGTCGGCGGCGGGGAGCAGTTAGAGAGGTGGTGGCCGCTCCTCCGGAAAAAAGGGGGGCAAGGGAAGGCCAAAAGAGGTTCTGCAACCAGTGTGGCCAGGAAGTGGCGACAGGGGATAATTTTTGCTCCAACTGTGGGGCAAGGCTCCGGAAAAGGGGATAGGAGGCAATGGGCCATAAAGGAGAGAGGGGGCGAGACAGAAGGGGCAATAAGACCCTCTTCCTGGTCATTGGTGCCGCGGCGGCCGTGGGACTGGTGGTAGGGCTTCTGATATCCGGCCTTATTCCAGGGAGTCCCAAAGGTAGGTATGGGGAAACAGGCAAGACCCTGGCCTCTGTTCCATCAGCGGAGGCCGCCGAGATCATCGCTAAGTTCAACTGCCCATGTGGCCGATGCCAGCTCACCTTGACCGAGTGCCACTGCGACGATCCCCGGGGAGCGGTTGAGGTTAAGGGCTTTATCCAGGCCAGGCTTGACGAGGGAAAGCCCAAGGACGAAGTTATCCGGCTTGTGAAGGAGAAATACGACCACTATAAAGGATAGCCGTCAGCCATTCAGCCTTCAGCAATCAGCCATCAGCTATCAGCCATTAGCCTTTAGCCCTTAGCTAATAGCTAAAGGCTAAGAGCTAAAAGCTAGGAGAGATGGAGAGAAAAGAATTAGGGGCTTTGGTTTTGATCTTGGTTCTGGCCATTGCCCTTCCCTCCTGCGCGGAAGGGGGAAAGTTCTCCGTCCCGCCTTCTCTCGGGGGCCTGAAGCTCTCCCATTACCTCCAGGGGGAGCAGGCCCTTAGGGAGATAGATAGGCTCCACGGAAAGAAGATCCGCGTGAAGGAGGGCTACGTGGCCCATTACGAAGCCAATGGAAATAAGGCCATGCTCTATGTATCCGAGGCCTACCTGGAATTTCTGGCGGCCCGCCAGCTCGAGAGCATGGCCGATGGAATCCGAAAGGGAAATACCCCCTTTTTCCACTTGAAGGAATCCCAGCGCGAAGGCATGACCCTATACTCGACCATAGGCCTGGGGCAGATCCATTACTTTTATCGGGTTGGCAACAAGGTGGTCTGGCTGGCGGCAGATCCGACCGTGGCTAAACAAGCCTTAGTCAGCGTTCTTCAAACGCTGCGTTAGGGAGGTTGGATGTCCATGAAGAAAAAGCGGACCAAGTTCATCATTGCCCCAGCCGTAGTCCTGGTGGCCCTGGGCTATCTGGTTTACGCTGGGATGCGGGATGCTATGCTTTATTACCTTACCGTCTCCGAGCTCAAGGAGAAGGTCCCCTCCATTTACGGCCAGGGGGTGCGCCTGGGTGGCAGAGTGGTGGAAGGCTCTATTAAATGGGACCCAATAGCCTTAAAGCTGGAGTTTATTATCGCTGACGAAAAGGAAAACACCCTCCCGGTGGCTTACAAAGGGGTAGTCCCGGACACCTTCAAGGGAGGGGTAGATGTGGTGGTGGAGGGAAAATACAGCCCTCAGGGCGTCTTTATAGCAAATATCCTTTTGGCCAAGTGCCCCTCCAAGTATGAGGCTAAAACGTAGGGCGGGCAGGGACGCCCGCCCCTACAACGTAGGGGCCGAACTCCGTGTCGGCCCTTTTCCTGACATTCGGAGCAAAGGATGAACGATATTGGTTATCTATCCTTGGTGATTGCCTTCGGGGTGGCTGCCTATGCGACCCTAGCCCCTATCTTGGGGGTTAAGACCGGGAGGGAGGAGCTGGTGCGGAGCGCCGAGAATGCGCTCCTGGCCCTCTTCGGCCTGGTAACCTTGTCCTCAGCGGCCCTCCTATATGCCTTTGTTACCAGAGACTTCAGCGTCCGCTACGTGGCCAACTACTCGGAGCGGGGCCTACCGCTTGCCTATACCATCTCCGCCTTTTACGCTGGCCAGGAGGGAAGCCTCCTCTTCTGGACCCTGAACCTTACCCTCTTCGGCACCATCGTGGTGATCCAGAACCGGCGGATGCATCGGGCCCTCATGCCCTATGTCATCTCCATCCTCTCAGCGGTTGCCCTCTTCTTCTTGACCTTGATGGTCTTCGTCACAGACCCCTTTGCCCGCTTGCCCTTCACCCCCCCTGATGGTCGCGGTCTGAACCCCCTCCTCCAGAACCCGGGGATGTTCTTCCACCCCCCCACCACCTACCTGGGCTATGTGGGCTTCACCGTTCCCTTCGCCTTCGCCATGGCAGCGCTCCTGGCGCGGCAACTGGATGACGCCTGGATCCGCTCCACCCGGCGCTGGACCATCTTTGCCTGGTTCTTCCTCGGCCTGGGGAACATGTTCGGGGCCGAGTGGGCTTACGGGGTGCTGGGCTGGGGCGGTTACTGGGGCTGGGATCCCGTGGAGAATGCATCCTTCAGGCCCTGGCTTACGGGCACGGCCTACCTCCATTCGGTGATGGTCCAGGAGAAGAAGGATATGCTCAAGGTGTGGAACCTTGCCTTAATCATCATGACCTTTGGCCTTTCTATCCTCGGGACCTTCCTCACGCGGAGTGGAATCCTCTCCTCCGTCCACTCCTTCGGAGAGTCCACCCTGGGGGCCTTCTTCCTTGCCTTCCTGGCGGTGATCATCCTCGGCGCCTTCGGTCTCTTGATTAACCGTCTCCCCTATCTACGGAGTGAGAACCAGCTAGATTCCTTTATCTCCAGAGAGTCCAGCTTCCTCTTTAATAACCTGTTCCTTGTGGGGATTGCCTTTACTGTCCTCTGGGGCACCTTCTTCCCCATCCTTTCGGAGGGGGTGAGGGGGGTAAAGATCACCGTAGGTCCTCCCTTCTATAACCAGGTGGTCATTCCTATAGGGCTTGCCCTTATATTTATCACCGGGGTCTGTCCCTTGATCGCCTGGCGCAAGGCCTCCATGACCAATCTAAAGAAGAATTTCTTACAGCCCCTGGTCACTGCCCTTGTTGGGGGGGCCCTCCTCTTCATTTTTGGGGTGAGGCACCTACTGGCCCTCCTCTCCCTGGCCCTGCTCATATTTGTGACGGCTACCATCGTCCTGGAATTCTACCGGGGCACCCGGGCTCGCCACGAGATGGCCGGTGAGGGATATTTAAGGGCCTTCTTTATCCTCATCGCCCGAAATAAGCGGCGCTACGGGGGTTACATCATTCACCTGGGAGTGCTAATGGTCATCCTGGCCATCACAGGGGGTGCATACAAGGTAGAGAAGGAGGCCACCCTAAAGAAAGGGGAGGAAATGCAGATCAACCAATACGTCCTTCGATACGAGGGACTGAGCCTCTACCCCACCCAGACCCAGCAGGTAGCGGCGGCTACGGTCACCGTCTTCAATCAGGGGAAGAAGGTAGGGAAGCTCACTACTGAGAAGGTCTTTCATAAAGACGAGCAGCAACCCCACACCCGAGTCGCCATCAGGATGACCCTCAAGGAGGACCTCTACATTATCCTGGCCGGCTTTGACGAATCAGGAACCGCCACCTTCAGGTTCATTATCAATCCCCTCATGGTGTGGATGTGGTTAGGGGGCTTTGTTATGGCCTTAGGGACAATCATTGTGATGTGGCCTGACAAGAGGGAGAGGAGGCGGGCAGCTAGATACGCTTTGGGGGAGGCACCCGATGCAGTTTAGAGTCAAATTCTATCCAGTCCTCTTGTTGGTCCTTTTTTGGGGAACTATGAATCCCCTGGCGCCTCTTGCACGGGCCCAAGGCCTGACAGTGAGCGATGTGGCCAAAGACCTGGCATGCCTCTGCGGCTGCGGCCTTACTGTAGAATCCTGCACCCACGGCAACTGCGGCTTCGCCGAGCCAGCTAAGGCCCGAATCAAGCAGATGATCGCCCAGGGCCGCACTAAAGAAGAGATAATCCAGGTCTTCGTTTCTCAATATGGGGAGCGGGCCATGGCCGCGCCTACCAAGAAAGGGTTCAACCTCTCCGCCTGGGTAACCCCCTTTCTGGCCATATTTGTGGGGGCGACTCTCATCTACTTCCTTGTCCAGGCATGGGTGCGTCGAAGAGAGGAGTTCCTGCTCCGGGAGCAGCGCCGGATGGCCAGACCCGAGATGGAGGCTAAATACCAGGAGAAGCTGGAAAAGGAGCTCAAATCCTTTGATTAGAAGACAGTGGTCAGTGATCAGTAGTCAGTCTGCGTAAGGGAGGGCCTCGTGCCCTCCCCGGGGAAAGGTAATCCGATGGTAATTCTTGTCACTGTGGGTCTCCTTGTGGGGTTGGCTATCCTCATTGGCTATCCCTTAATCAAGGGGTCTTCAGACGGTTCCGGAAAGGACACCTCAGAACCAGAAGGCCTGCGGGAACTCCAGCTCCGCAAAGAATCGGTATACGCAGCCTTGAAGGATTTGGAGTTTGACTACCGGACGGGGAAGCTCTCTGAGCAGGACTATAAGGAGCTGGATGAGCAGTACCGCTACCAGGCCATGTCCCTCTTAAGGGAGATCGAAAGGACCGAGGAGGGGGAGGACCTCTCGGATCGTATTGAGGAGGAAGTGCGGGCCCTAAGAAAGGCTCGCACCAAGGCCCCAGGCCTCCGCTGCCCCTCCTGCCAGGGGCAGTACCGTCCGGGGGATCGCTTCTGTCCCTCCTGTGGGGGGCATCTTGCATCGGCCTGTCCTGGTTGCGGCGCCCCCTATGAGGAAGGGGATAATTACTGTTCGAAGTGCGGAAAGCCGTTAAAGATCGTTTAGGAAGGTAGAAATAAAGACATTGAGATCCCCGGTTTCCCCCTCTCCCTGGATGGGAGAGGGTCTGGGTGAGGGTGAAAGATCACCATTTGTTCTCCCTCCCTCAATCCCCTCCCACCAAGGGAGGGGAGTTTTTTGGGTTCTACTTTCAAATCTCTATTTTTGTGAAGGATTAATCATATGAAAAAAAAGGGTCTCTATACAATCTGTGGAAATCTCTTTCTCTCCTTTACCCTCCTCACGGTCTTCCTTACCTCTTCTGCAGGGGCAGCCACCTTAACAGGAAGGCTGGTCAACAAGACCCCGGGCGGCAAAGCCGTGGAGGGGATCGAGGTCACCCTCACCCATTACCTCGGGGGTTCCGAGGAGCGGAAGACTACCACCAGGACTGATAGCCGGGGAAATTTCTCCTTCTCTGACCTGCCTGCTGATGCTAACCGGAGTTACTCCCTCTCCTTTAAGTACCAAGGGGCCGAATACAACAATCTACCTGTAGACTTCAAAGGTGGGAAGCAGGCCAAGTCCTTAGAAATCCCTGTTTGGGATGTCACGACCGATCCCAGAGACCTGAGGCTCCGGATGCAGCATATCCTATTAGAGCCGGGGCAGGATGGCTCCCTTTTAGTCCGCGAGCTCTACCTCTTCCAGAACCAGGGGGTGAGGACCTATGTGGGCTCAAAGGAGGTGGCCCCAGACAAGAAGGAGACCCTCCGCTTCATCCTCCCACCAGGGGCCAGGGACGTGGAGTACCTGGAGGGCCTGATGAGCTGCTGCGTGGTGGCCCAGGAGGGGGGCTTCGTGGATACTATGGATGTGAAGCCGGGAGCGCGGCAGTTGATCTATGCTTATAAAATCCACCCAAATTCCTCCCGTTATACCCTGGCCAAGACGGTAGATTATCCCACCGAGGCCTATAATATATTTGTCCTGGACACAGGGATCAAGGTGGAGGCCGAGGGCCTGGCCAATCAGGGAACCTTCGAGGCCGGAGGCCGACGATACCTCAGGCTGGCGACCTCCGGTCTCCAGCCCGGGGCTCAGCTTAAAGTGAAGCTTTCTAACCTTCCCAGGCAGAGGCATGGCTTCTATGTAGCGCTGGCCCTGGGTGGGGTTCTCCTTCTCCTAACCCTGGGTTTTGTCTACCCCTTCTTTGCCAAGAGGAGAGTGGTCGCCCCTGAGGCTATTGATTCTGGGCCTAGGGAGGCATGGGAGGCAGAGAGGCAAGCCCTCCTCCAGGCCATTGCTGACCTAGACGAGGCCTTCGAGAGAGGTGAGATTCCACAGAAGGAATACGAGGGGGCGCGGAGGGGGAGAAAAGACCAGCTCCTTCAGCTTTTAAGGAAGCACCCTGGAAATTAGCCATTAGCCTTTGGCTATTAACCCGTATAATGTGCGAATGTGACAACCTATTCATTTATATGGTTCACGGTTGACGGTTCACGGAAAACAAATTAGCTTCTGTCAACTGTTAACAGTGAACAGTGAACTGTGAACTAATTTATGATATGAAAGAGCCGGCCATCCTGGCAGAGGCGCTTACAAAGGACTTCGGACCTATACATGCCCTCAGTGGAATTGACCTCCGGTTGGAGAAGGGCGAGTTTCTCACCATATTGGGCCCTAACGGGGCGGGTAAGACCACCCTTATTAAGATCCTGGCTACCCTGATGCGGCCCACCTCGGGCCTGGTGCGGGTGGCAGGCTACGATCTGGCCGAAGCAGGGGAGGCGCTCCGCCGCCGGATCGGGGTCATCTCTCACCAGACCTACCTCTACGAAAACCTCACAGCCTATGAGAACCTCCGGTTTTATGGCAGGATGTATGGGGTCCAGGACCTGGAGGACCATATCCGGGGAGTTCTGGAGGAGGTGGGGCTAAAGGGGAGGAGGGACCATCTGGTGCGCACCTACTCCAGGGGGATGCAGCAGCGGCTTTCCATTGCCAGGGCCTTAATCCACGACCCTTCAGTGCTCCTCCTCGATGAGCCCTACACTGGCCTCGACCAGCATGCCACAAGAATGCTCACAGGCCTCCTGGCGAGGCTAAGGGATGGGGAAAGGACGGTAATCCTTACCACCCACCAACTATCCCAGGGCTTAGAGCTATCCGATTTCGTGGCCATTCTGGTAAGGGGGAGGATCGTCTATCAGGAGAAGGTAGCGGGGCTGAGTCTCGCGGACCTGGAAGATGCCTACTTTCAGCATGTAGGCCAGGAGTACCGATGGGATACACAGTAAGGCTATGGGCCATCATTTATAAGGATTTGGTCTCGGAGTTCCGCACAAAGGAGCTCTTCTCTTCCATGTTCGTATTTGCCCTCTTAGTGCTCATCATTTTCAACTTTGCCTTTAGCCCTGGGACCCGCGAGCTCCAGTTGGTGACTGCCCCCGGGATCCTGTGGGTGGCCTTCACCTTCGCCGGGGCCCTGGGTCTGGGGCGTTCCTTCGCCCTTGAGAGGGAAAAGGACTGCATCCACGGCCTCATGCTCTGCCCGGGGGATAGGGGGATAATCTTCCTGGCCAAATTCCTGGGAAACCTCCTCTTCATGGGGGCTGTGGAGGTCATAACCCTCCCCCTTTTTGCCATCTTCTTTAATGTCCGTATCCTCCCCATCCTGCCCTCTCTGACCCTTATCCTTTTCCTCTCCACTATAGGATTCGCCTCGGTAGGCACCCTCTTTGCCGCAATGGCGGCGGCAACAAAGACCAGGGAGGTGCTCCTTCCTATCCTCCTCTTCCCTGTGGCGGTCCCCGTAATTATAGCCGCCGTGAAATCCACGGGAAGGGTCCTGGAGGGGAGGCCGCTTTCCGAGATAGCCCCCTGGCTCAATATGCTCTTGTCTTTTGATGTCATCTTCCTGGTCATCTGCTATATAACTTTTGAGTATGTGGTGGAGGAATGAAGGGATGCACGATGCGGGCCATAAGCTAATGGCTAATGGCTAATAGCTAAGGGCTAAAGGCTGAGAGAAGGACGGACTTATGGGAATAGATGAGCGGGATAAATTTAGAAAGTGGCTGGCACCTGCCCTCTTCCTCTCCATGCTGGCTGCCCTCTATGCTGCCTTCGTTTATGCCCCTACGGAGGCTACCCAGGGGGACGTGCAGCGGATCTTCTACTTCCATGTCCCCTCCGCATGGGTGGCCTTCCTGGCATTCTTCGTGGTCTTTTTGGGGAGCATCCTCTACCTCTGGAAGAAGGACCGGAGGTGGGACATCCTGGCCTCTTCCTCCGCCGAGATTGGGGTCCTTTTTACCACCATGGTCCTCCTCACCGGCCCCCTATGGGGAAAGCCCATATGGGGGACCTATTGGAGCTGGGATCCACGCCTCACCACCACTTTGATATTGTGGCTCATCTACGTGGCCTACTTTATGCTCCGCGCCTACGCCGGGGAAAGGGTCAAGGGGGCACGTATGGCTGCGGTTCTGGGGATCATAGGGTTTGTAGATGTGCCCTTGATTTACCTCTCTGTCCTCTGGTGGAGGAGCCTCCATCCCCTGCCGGTGGTGGTAAGGCCGGGAGGGCCGGCTCTACCCCCATCCATGCTGGGTTCCTTGATGGTCTCGCTCCTGGCCTTCACCCTCCTATACCTCTATTTGCTCCGGGAACGGGTCCTCCTGGAGCGGCTTAACGACGAGGTGGAAGCCTTGAAGCAAAAAAGGAGGTGATTTTCTTGGAGAATCTGGGTTACCTCTTTGCTGCCTATTCCCTGGTCTGGGTCCTCCTGTTTGGTTACCTCTATCGCCTTTCCGGAAAGGCCAGGGAGCTCCGGCGTGAGCTGGATAGCCTGAGGGAGGCAGGGGAGAGGTAGGCGAATAGCTAATGGCTGATAGCTAATGGCTGATAGCTGATAGTCTACCGATAGGCGGGGTTTTCTAACCCCGCTCTAAAAGCAGGACAAGAATGTCCCACCTATCGTAGA
>JACRGL010000071.1 GCA_016212365.1 Candidatus Methylomirabilota bacterium
CAATGAGGATCTCCGCCAGGCGCTACTCCAGACTGACCTCATGACCCCCTTTGGCCGGGTGAAGTTCGAATCCTTCGATAATTACACTAACCAGAACCGGCTGCCGACCCTGCTGGTGCAGTGGCAGAAAGGAAAGCTGGTGACGGTCTGGCCGAAGGAGTATGCGGCGGCCGACTACGTCTATCCCGTTCCAGCCAAATAAATGTGCCCAATAATGCTTTTTAACATAAGGGGCACATTTACCCTGAGCGAAGCGAAGGGTCTCATCCGAGAGATCCTTCGTCGCTTCGCTCCTCAGGATAAATAAAACTCAATGTTAAACTTCAACATTGGTTTTATTTAGTTTCTTAAGGGGGGCGGTATCCCCTTTCGTCTATACCGCTCAATTCCCGCCCCCCTCCCTGGGCAAAAAGGATGTAAGAAGAGACCGCAATGGAATGGTCTATACTCTTCCAGACCCTTATCGCCGGGATCATGGTGGGGGGGCTCTATGGCCTTATAGGTATGGGAATGGCCATAAACTTCGGAGTCCTCAGGATCATCAACCTTGCCCAGGGCGAGCTATTAATGGTAGGCATGTATGTATGTTATTGGCTCTTCACCCTCTATAAATTGGACCCCCTCCTCTCTCCATTGATAACTGTACCATTCTTATTCCTCCTAGGGGTTACCATCCATCGGTTCCTCCTCACCCCCCTGATGAGGGCCCGGGCCCCTGCGGAGAATCAGATCCTGCTTACCGTGGGGGTGGGCCTGGTCCTGACAAACTTAGCCCTTCTAATGTTTACCGCCAATTATCGATCTGTATCCACCAGCTATTCGACAGAGCTCATATCCCTGGGGAATTTATCGGTAAGCCTTCCCTTGACCTTAGCCTTCGCCTTCGCCCTGGCTATTTCCGGTTCTCTCTACCTCTTTCTCACGAAGACTGAGTTGGGCAAGGCTATTAGGGCCACCGCCCAGGATCCGGAGGCGGCTTTACTGATGGGGGTAAACGTTGATCGGGTTTCCGTTATAACCTTCGGCATCGGAGCTGCCCTAGAAGGGGCTGCTGGTTCTTTATTGATCATAGTTTACTACCTCTTTCCCGCCTTGGGGGGGATTTTTACCTTGAAGGCCTTTATAGTGGTGGTCTTAGGGGGTTTGGGAAGCACGATAGGCGCCCTTTTAGGAGGCCTTACCTTAGGTATTGCCGAATCCCTAGGGGCAGTTTATGTCTCTACAGGGTATAAGGATGCCATTGGTTTCATAATTTTCGTTCTGGTGCTGATCTTCAGGCCCGCAGGGCTAGTGGGCAGGGCTCGCATGTGAAGAGAGGCCTTAAATGGACATGAGGCGGGGGCTTATTCGCTTTGGGAAAGGGTTTGGCCTCCTCTTAATCGCCCTGCTGGCCGTCTTTCCCTTCTTAGTGCCCGATCCTTACTTCCTCCACATGGCTATCCTTTTCCTACTTTGGGTAGTCTTGGGTGCCAGCTGGAATCTGCTGGGGGGTTACGGGGGGCAGGTTTCCTTCGGGCACGCCGCCTTTTTTGGGGTCGGGGCCTATACCTCTAGCTTGTTGTTCACCAAGGCGGGAATACTGCCCTGGCTGGGGATGATACTTGGGGGGATAGGGGGGGTCATTATCGCCATCCCCATCGGCTTCATCTGCTTTCGCCTCCGGGGCCCCTTCTTTGCCCTTTCCATGCTGGCCCTTTCTGAGTCCCTGCGCCTGGTTGCCCTTAACTGGAGATCCTTAACGGAAGGGGCCGTTGGAATTCTCCTCCCCCCCTTATTCAAGAGCAAAATACCCTACTATTATATTATCCTGGCCGTAGCCGCAATTACCCTGATAGTTATCTATAAGGTGGTGGACTCAAAGTTGGGATTCTACTTGGTCGCTATCCGTGAGGATCAGGATGCCGCTGAGTCTCTGGGTATAGACACGACTACTTATAAGGTGCTTGCCCTGCTTATAAGCGCCTTCTTCACCGGCATGGCCGGGAGCTTTTACGCCAACTATATGGCCTATATAGATCCAAGCATCGTTTTCTCCATCGTGGATATCTCCATCGCCATGATCCTGGTAGCTGTCCGTGGGGGGGTAGGGACCCTTCTGGGTCCGGGGGTGGGGGCACTGGTTATCGTGGTCCTTTCCGAGGTCTTTCGCACCCTCTTTGCTGCTGCCAACCTCATCATCTATGGAATCCTGATCATTCTGGTGATCCTTTTCATGCCCGAAGGGGTAGTGGGGGGATTGAAGAGGTATCTCGCCCCCCGCCTACCCAAGGAGGCCCTCCACCCGGAGGCGGTAAGGGCGCAGGCCTCGGGAGAAGGCCCCAATTGAGGCAAGGGACATGCTATTAGAGGTCAGAAAGCTTACTAAGTACTTCGGGGGCCTGGGGGCTGTTAAAGAGGTGGATCTCCACATCGAGGAAGGGGAGATAGTAGGCCTCATAGGCCCCAATGGGGCGGGCAAGACCACTCTGTTTAATCTCATCACCGGATTTTACCGCCCCACCTCGGGGACCATCAGATTTCTGGGGGAGGATATAGTAGGCCTCAAGCCTCACGATATCTGCCAGAGGGGAATCACTCGCACCTTCCAGGTGGTTAAGCCCCTGTCAAAAATGACTGTCCTGGAGAATGTAATGGTGGGGGCCTTTTCCAGGGTGATCAGCAAGGAGGAGGCCCGTCAGGCGGCCTTACAGGAGCTAGAGTTTACCGGGCTCTTGCCCAAGAAGGACCTTTTGGCCCGAAGCCTAACCCTGGAAGAGCGAAAGCGCCTGGAGCTTACCAGGGCCTTGGCTACCAGGCCCAAGCTGATCCTCCTGGACGAAGTAGTAGCCGGGCTCAATCCCAGGGAGACGGAGGAGACCATTGCTATCATTAAAAAGCTGTCCAATCGGGGGATTTCGGCGACTGCAGCAGTGGAACACGTGATGAGGGTGATCATGTCCATCTCCCATCGGATCATTGTGCTCCATTATGGGGAGAAGATCGCCGAAGGGCCTCCCCAGGAAGTAGCCCGGGATCCCAAGGTGATCGATGCTTATCTGGGGGAGTCCTATGCTTAAGCTGACCACCATTGAAGTCTGCTACGGGGATGTCCAGGCCCTCTGGGGCGTATCCTTAGAGGTCCATAAGGGGGAAGTGGTGGCCCTGGTAGGGGCCAACGGGGCGGGCAAGACCACTACCTTAAAGACAATATCCGGCCTACTCCGGCCCTCCTCGGGTAAGGTAGAATTTTTGGGGAAGAGGATTGATACTATCCCCCCTTATCAGCTAGCCGACCTGGGCATTGCCCATGTCCCCGAGGGGCGGAGGCTCTTTCCTCTGATGACCGTGAGGGAGAATCTGGAGATGGGTTCCTTCCCTCCCGATGCCAGGGAAAAGAGGGAGGAGTCCCTGGAATGGGTCTTTCAAGTGTTTCCCATTTTGAAGGAACGGCACAAACAGCTGGCCGAGACCTTAAGTGGTGGCGAACAGCAAATGCTGGCCATCGGCCGGGGCTTGATGGCACGACCCAAGCTCCTCCTCCTGGACGAACCTTCCCTGGGCTTAGCCCCCATCTTAGTAAAAGAGATATTCGAGACCATAAAGGCCATTAGCCGAGAAGGGGTCACTCTATTATTAGTGGAACAAAACGTCCAGCAGGCCCTTGGCCTGGCTAACCGGGCCTACGTCTTAGAGAATGGAAGGATCGTCCTGGAGGGGGCCGGAAAGGAGTTATTGGAAAACGATCATGTGAAAAGGGCCTATCTGGGGTTGTAGTCGATCGGTAGTTTGACGTCCAGGACTCCTGCCTGATGTGGCAAAACGCCTCGGTTTTTACCATCCTGCCCCATTCTTGGAGGTCTCCCCATACCTTTCCCACGTTTTTAGGAGGTCACCTGGCCCTCTAGGTCAAGTCGGGGGAAGAGGCTTGGCCAGAGTAGCTTCCCCATATCACGGTTTTAAAAGCCTTTCATTATATCCCCGGGATCTCCCGGGAAATTGGTCTAAGGTTTGCACTATATTAAGAAGGGATTTGGGATTCCAAGGTAGAGGAGTGAGATGTGAAAACAGGAAGGGAGGTCCACATCCTGGTGGTGGAAGACGATCTGGAGATGCGCAATCTCCTGGAGAAGATCCTCTCCAAGGGTGGGTATCGGATAAGTGCGGCCTCCAATGGCTTTGAGGCCCTAAAGAGGATAGGGGAGGAGCCCGTGGATTTGGTGATCACTGACATGCTGATGCCGGAGATGGGGGGGATGAGGCTTTTAGAGGAGATAAAAGGGGCCCACCCCGAAAAGAAGGTGATCATGATCACCGCCTTTGGCGATTGGGGCTCCTACTCCCATGCCATGGATCTAGGGGTCTTTGAGTTTATCAGTAAGCCCTTGAAGATGACCGAGCTCCTTGAGGCCGTAGAGCGGGCCCTCGAAGCCAGGATTCCCTGAGGCCTTTCAAAAGGAGGAGAAAAGATGGAGGTGCGTCATGGCCGAGAAATCCTGTCCCTATCTCAAAAAGGTGGAATGCGATTGGCTTTATCCAGTAGAGGGTTATTGCGAGGGATATGGGGGAGGGAAATTGCGGATTCCCAGTATCGCTGAATACCGGGAGTTCTGCACCAGCGGGAGGCATACACAATGTCAGACCTATGTCTTTCGCAAAAAGGATGAGGAGGTAGACCATGCTAGTAGGCAAAAGGATGAAACGGAACCCGGTCACCATAGATAAGGACAGTGGGATAAACGAGGCCCTGAGGCTTTTGCAGGAGCACCGGATCCGCCATCTCCCGGTGATGGACGGAGAGAAAATGGTGGGGATAGTTACCGACCGCGACATCCGGCGAGTGCTCCCATCCCCGGCAACGAGCCTTGAGATCCACGAGCTCAATTACCTACTAGATAAGCTCAGGATTGGGGAGGTAATGACCAAGAAGGTAATTACTGTTGTCCCTGAGACCACCCTGGAGGAGGCGGCCAAGCTCCTCTTGGACCACAAGATCGGCGGCCTGCCGGTCATGGATGGGGAGGAGCTTGTAGGGATTATCACCGAGACCGACATCCTAGAGGTCTTCCTGGAGGTTATGGGGGTGAGGGCCCCTAGCTCCAGGATCGAGCTCATTGTGGAGGATAAGCCAGGGGCCCTCGAGGAGGCCTGCCGGATCATTAAAGGGTATCAAGGGAATATATTGAGCGTGGTGACCGCCCGGGCCACCCTTCTAGACGAAGAGAAGAAGGTCCTGGTCATCCGCCTGGAGGCCCCTGATTTTGAACCCTTAATAAAGGCCCTGGAGGGGGCCGATTATAAAGTCCTCTCCGCCTTGGTATAAGAAAAAAGCCCACCTTGTTTTTGGGGGAATCTTGGGGTAAAATAATAAATAAAGGTTATTGGGGATGCAATGAAGGGAGAGACTATGCCCGGGCCCCCAAAGGCAGGGGAGGTCGTCCAGTCCCCTAAAGGGAGTATTTTTATCCGGGCCTATCTCCACCCGGCGGAACTGGAGGGTCTCAGGGGTGGAGAGGGGCTGGGTTTACGTTTCCGATATCGCCCGGAGAAGGTAAAGGATATGCTCCTTCGGGTGGCCCGATTGGATGGGGGGGACGTAATCTCGGCCTATACCCAAGAGGGCACTATAGTGGGCTACCTTGTCCTCCATCCCCCCGACCCCCGGGATCGCTGGGGGGAGCAAGGGGGTAAGGGCTTTTTGGAGCTGGGGGCCCTGGAAGTAGATAGGAACTGGCGGCGAATGGGCCTGGCCAAGGCCCTGCTGGAACTGGCCTTTGCCGATCAGGCCTTAGAGGAAAAAATCATTATCTTGGCCGAAGTAAGCGGCAATTGGGACCTGGAGGGGACCGGGTTATCCAAGAGGGAGTATCGGCACATCCTCCTACGCCTATTGCACCGGGCAGGCTTCTCCGAGTTCCCTACCGATGATCCTGAGATTACCCTAGACCCTCAGAACCTCTTCATGGCCCGGATAGGTTCCCGGGTAACCCCCCCTCTGTATCACCAATTTCGCTCCCTTCTCAGACGAGACGCCCCAATAGCTGTAGCCCGAATGGGGGATGCCCCTAAAGCATCCTCTATTCGCGAGATTAACTGCCTCCCGGAAGGGGGAAGGGCTCAGATATACCGAAGACTTATACCCCAGGAGGTCTTCGACAAATTGGGAATAGATCCCAAGTCCCTAATGGATTCAGAGGGGAATCGGCTGGTCAACTTTATTTGCCATGAGGACAAGGGCTTTGTCCGCATCGAGGTGCGTCGTAGGCCTGATGACAGGGACTGCGTATATCTTTTGAAGCTGGACACCACCCCATTCTCTTATGTGGAGATTGCCTTCGTAATCATTACCGATCCCTTTGCGGAGAGATTCGAGATAGATGTGGATGAGGAGGGTCAAGATACCCTGCTTGGGACGGTAAGACGGAACCTCCGGGAGGAAGAGCGGGCCATGAGGGCTGGATTGGCCCCTGGGCAGGTCAGGAAAGGGCTCCGGCTCTTCCGGAGGACCATCGCCCTGGTGGAGGAATTCTCCACCTGGCTGGGGAGGGAGTTGGTATTCATCGAGCCCCTCTTCTATCATAATGCCATCATCTATGAAAAGTACGGGTTCGGTTATGTGGTGGGGAAAGAGAGGATGGAAGAGATCCATCGAGAGTTCGCCCCCGGGGGCACTTTATATAAGCGCCTGGATGGCTCCACTCCATTCCGCCAGCCGGGCGCCGAGAGGACGGTCCGGGGAAGGAGCTGGGCCATCCACGATGGCATCCTGGGGGAGCCCTGGAAGATCCCCCGTATGCATAAGAGGATAGGAGAGCACTTCGGGATTTCCACCTTCCCCGGTTTTGTCTATTAGGAGTAGGGATGCTGGTAGGGAAAAGGATGAAGAGGGAACCCGTGACCGTTACCAGGGAGGAAAGCCTCCGAAAGGCCAGGGAGCTCCTGGATTCCAGGCGGATTCGCCACCTCCCTGTAGTAGAAGGGAAGAGGCTGGTAGGCATCATCACCGACCGCGACATCCAGCAGGCCTCCCCCTCTTCAACGGCCCCTATTTCGGACCAGGACCTCTCCGAGTTCTTGGAGCGGGTGAAGGTTGGAGAGGTCATGGTCTCGGAGGTGGTCACCACCTCCCCTTTCACCTCTATAGAAGAGGCGGCCAAGGTTATGCAGGAAAGGAAGATCGGATGCCTCCCGGTGCTCGACAGGGGAGAGCTGGTGGGGATAATTACGGAGACCGACATCCTGGGGGTGCTGGTGGAGGTGATGGGGATAAAGGAGGCGAGCTCCCGCCTCGAGGTGGAACTCCCCGACCGACCCGGTGCCCTGGCGACCGTGGCCCAGATTATAAAAAAACATAATATTAATATCTGTAGCGTCCTTACCGTCCCCAGCGAGGAGCCGGAAAAGAGGGTAGTCCTCATCCGGGTAAACACCATAAATCCCAATCCATTAATCCGGGCCATTGAGGAGGCGGGATTTCGGGTCCTGCCGGCCTATGAGGTATAGGGTCTGATGCTCGAGATCCGTATTCACGGAAGGGGAGGCCAGGGAGCGGTTATTGCCTCCAAGGTCCTGGCCCATGCCTTCTTCACGGAAGGTCGCTACGTCCAGTCCTTCCCTGCCTTTGGCGTGGAGAGGCGGGGTGCTCCGGTGTGCGCCTTTACCCGGGTAGATCAGGAGGAGATCCGGCTCCGCTGCCAGATCTACGAGCCCGACCATCTGATCATTCTTGATCCAACCTTAATAGAGGCCGTAGACTTAGTGGCCGGTCTTAAAGAAGGGGGGTGGATAGTCATAAATAGCGACCAGGCCCCCGATACCTTCCCCTTCCCCTCCTGCTTCAATATAGCCACCGTGGATGCCAATTCTATAGCCCTGAGCCATCAACTGGGCTCTGCGGCTGCCCCTATTGTCAATACCGCAATCCTGGGTGCCTTCTCCCGGGCCACAGCCTTGGTGGGGCTGGATTCGGTGATTCAGGCCATCCGAGAGATGGTCCCTGCCCGGCCCTGGGCCAATGTGGCTGCCGCCCAGGAGGCCTATGAGAGGGTAATGATGAGGGAAAGGACCCGGGAGGAGAGGCCTGCCCCCCCTTTGACCCCCCCGATAAGCCGGAAGGAGTTCCTGCCCCTGGCGGTCTCCTTTGATTCCATGCGCTGGAACAAGACGGGGAGCTGGCGTAATGTGACCCCTGTTTATCAGGATAAGGTTCCTCCCTGTCACCTGGCATGCCCGGCAGGGGAGAAGGTTCAGGCATTCCTGGCCCTGGCTAGCGAGGAGAGGTATGCCGAGGCCCTGGCCGTTATAAGGGAGGACAATCCCCTGCCCGGGGTGTGCGGCCGGGTCTGTTTCCATCCCTGCGAGGATGCCTGTAACCGGGGGGGATACGACGAACCCCTGGCCATCCATGCCATGGAGAGGTTCATTGCCGATAATGCCGATAGTCGTCTCCCATTGCCTCTCAAGGCCAAGGAGAAGGGGGAGAGAGTGGCCATCGTGGGCTCAGGACCGGCGGGCCTCTCTGCTGCCTATCACCTGGCCCTCCAGGGTTATCCCGTCACTATATTCGAGGCCCTTCCCGAGCCAGGGGGGATGCTCCGGGTGGGTATCCCTACGTACCGCCTGCCCCGGGCTGTCCTGGACCGGGAGATTGCCGCCATCCAGGCCCTGGGGGTCCAGATAAGGCTCAATACCCGCCTGGGCCAGGACCTCACCTGGGAGGAGCTGGGGGTCTTTGACGCCGTATTTCTGGCTACAGGTGCCCACCGGGAGAGGAAGCTGGGCATCCCGGGGGAGGAGGCCTCAGGGGTGATTTCAGGCCTTGAGTTCCTGAGGGATGTGAACCAGGGGAAGGAAGTGGTCATCGGGGGAAAGGTAGCGGTCATAGGTGGTGGAAACACGGCCATCGACGCTGCCCGGACAGCCCTCAGGCTTGGTGCCCATCCAGTAGTGATTTACAGGAGGTCGAGGCTTGAGATGCCGGCCATTCCGAGCGAGGTAGCGGCGGCCAAAAGGGAAGGGGTGGAGACCCTGTACCTGGCAGCCCCGGTGAGGATGATAACGGAAAGGGGGCGGGTTAAGGGCCTCGAGTGCCAGCGGATGCGCCTTGGAGAACCCGATTCGAGCGGGCGCCGGGCCCCGGAGCCCATCCCCGGCTCCGCTTTTACTCTAGAGGTGGATGCAGTAATTTTGGCTATAGGCGAGGCGCCGGACCTCTCGTACTTACCGGAGGGAGTGGCCGTCAGGAATGGACGCATCCTGACCGACGAATCTGGGGCCACCACCCGGTCGGGCCTATTCGCCGGAGGCGATGCGGCCACAGGGAAGGGGACGGTGGTCGAGGCCATCGCCTCAGGGAAGCAGGCGGCCTGGGCCATCCATGCCTACCTCAGGGGCGAAAAGGGGAAGGGGCCAGAGACCCTCACGGCGATTGGCTCGGAGGCCCTCAACTGGGATTACTTCGAAAAGAAGGGGAGGGTAGACCTCCCCGAGCTGCCCCCTGAGGAAAGGGTCCTGGGCTTCCGCGAGGTGAACCTACACCTATCAAAGGAGGAGGCCCTCACGGAGTTCCGGCGCTGCCTGAGCTGTGGGGTATGCAACCGCTGCGATAATTGCTGGAAGTTTTGCCCCGACCTCTGCATAATAAGGGGGGGAGACGGATACCGCATCGACTACGATTACTGCAAAGGGTGCGGCATCTGTTATGTCGAATGCCCTCGGGGGGCCATGTCACTTTCCGCCTCAGGCGGGCTGAGATGAAGCAGATCATCGAAGGAAACCACGCTGCCTCTTATGGGGCCAAGCTGTGCCGGGTCCAGGTGATCGCTGCTTATCCCATAACCCCCCAGACCCAGGTGGTGGAGAAGCTGGCTGAGTTCTGCGGCGAGGGTTCCCTCAAGGCCAGGTTCATCGAGGTGGAATCGGAGCATTCCGCCCTGGCTAGTTGCATAGGGGCCTCAGCCGCCGGGGCTAGGGCCTTTACCGCCACATCAGCCCAGGGCCTGGCCTTAATGCATGAGCTGCTGCACTGGGCCGCCGGGGCCAGACTCCCCATCGTCATGGTCAACGTCAACCGGGCCATGGCCCCGCCCTGGTCCATCTGGGCCGACCAGACGGACAGCCTCTCCCAGCGGGACACGGGCTGGCTCCAGTTCTACTGCTCTTCGAACCAGGAGGTCCTGGATAGCGTGATCCAGGCCTACAGGGTATCCGAGACGGTCTCCCTGCCCATTATGCTCTGTCTGGATGCCTTCTTCCTGTCCCACACCTCGGAACCTGTAGACCTACCCGAGCAGGACCTGGTGGATGCCTTCCTCCCCAGGTATAAACCTCAATACAAGCTAGATATCCGGGACCCACACACCTTTGGCGGCCTGGCCGGGCCTGACCATTACTACGAAATGCGCTACGAGATCCAGAGGGCCATGGAAGAGGCCAAAGGGGTAATCCTCAAGACGGGGGCGGAGTTTCACCGGCTCTTTGGCAGGTCCTACGGCCTGGTCGAGGAGTACCGAACCGAAGGGGCCGGGCTCCTCCTGATAGCATCGGGTGCCATAGCCGGCACTGCCAGGATAGTGGTAGATGCCCTCCGGGACGCCGGGGAAAAGGTGGGCCTTTTGCGGATCCGCGTATTTCGACCCTTCCCAGTGGAGGAGGTAAAGAGGGCCTGCCAGGGGGCGGCGAAGGTTCTGGTCGTCGACAGGAACCTTTCTATGGGCTACGGCGGCATCTTCCACCAGGAGGTGAAGGGCACCCTGTGCCATGAGCCCCATAGGCCCCTGATCTTCGGGGCCATCGCCGGGTTAGGGGGAAGAGACGTCACGCCCCGGGTTTTGGAGGAGGCTGCCCGCCGAGCCCTCAGTCTGGATAGAGTCGAGGAGGAGATTTGGTGGCTGGGCCTTAAAAAATAGCGGTCAGTTATCAGTGGTCAGCTTTCAGTCCCCCCTCTCCTTAATCCTCTCCCCAGTGGGGAGAGGGGGAGGGTGAGGGGAAAAAGAAAGGGTATTCATGAAGGAACTGATTGAAAAGGATTTATCTATCCTACGCCAAGAGGAGTATATGAGTCCCGGGCATCTGGCCTGCCAGGGTTGTGGGGCGGCCCTGGCCATGCGCCATGTGCTGAAGGCCCTTGGGCCGGAGACCATCGTGGTGCTTCCGGCCTGCTGCTGGACAGTGATCAATGGGCCCTTTGCCTATTCCTCCGTAGGGGTCCCAGTGCTCCACACCGCCTTTGAGACAGCGGCCTCCGCTGCCGCTGGCGTGAGGGCTGCCCTGGAGGTCCTGGGAGGCCCTGAGGCCACGGTGCTAGCCTGGGCTGGAGATGGAGGGACCTTTGACATCGGCCTGCAGGCCCTCTCCGGGGTAGCCGAGAGGGACGAGGATATCCTCTACGTCTGCTATGACAACGAGGCCTATATGAACACCGGCATCCAGCGGAGCTCGGCCACTCCGCTCCTGGCCTGGACAACCACCACCCCCCTCCCCCGCCCCAAGCCCCGCCCCAAGAAAGACATGATGGCCATCATGGCCGCCCACCGCATCCCCTATGCCGCCACTGCCTCCGTGGCCTTCCCTGAGGACCTGGCAGCAAAAGTGATTAAGGCCAAGATCTACAGAGGCACCAAGTTTATCCATATCCTCACCCCTTGCCCCCCTGGCTGGAAATCCCCCTCTGAGCAGACGGTGAGGCTGGCCCGGTTAGCCGTCGAGACCAAGGTCTTCCCCCTCTACGAGGTGGAAGAAGGGGTGAGGCACCGGATCTCCTATATGCCTAAAGGGATACCGGTCCGCGAATACCTCAGGCTCCAGGACAGGTTCAGCCATCTCCAGGAGGAGGAGATAGGGCGCATCCAGAAGCTGGTGGATCAGGCCTGGGAACGCCTTGTCAAAAAGGCCCTGTGGTAAGGCCTTGACACTGCCTTTTCAGAATTGCTAACATGGGTCTATACGAGATAGCGAAGGGTTCTTCGTTTAGATGAAGACGATAGGGATAAGGACAAGGCTTACTATTACTCTGCTTGCCGGCTTAACTCTTACCATGGGTCTCTATGGGTGGTTCCGGATCCATCAGGAAAAAAAACAACTCATAGAAGAAACCCAGATGAAGGTAGCCGTTACTGCTAAGGCCATCCAGATCGCCGTCGAGAACGCCCTCCGCGACCGACAAATCCAGGACATTAGAAATCTGACTGCTGAGCTGGTAGAGTACCAAACAGAGATTGATAGGATAAGGCTTTTCGACGACCGTCTCAGACTCATTATTACCTCTAACCCCCTTAAAATTGGGGAAGAGGTTCCA
>JACRGL010000073.1 GCA_016212365.1 Candidatus Methylomirabilota bacterium
CTCCTCTGCTGCGAATTTGAAGGTCTGAACGGCCCGGCTTACCTCTCCAGTGGCATCCCTTATGGGCTTACCACTCTCCTTCGAGAGGGTCTCGGCCACCTCCCTCTTCCGCTCATTCAGTAAGTTGGAAGTGTTTTCCAAGATCTTGGACCGTTGGTGGGCCGGCATCTGGGAAAAGGTCTGGAAGGCCCTTTGAGCACTGTCTATGGCGGCTTCCACTTCCCCCTTTGTAGCGATGGGGACAGTCCCTAAGACCTGTCCATCATAGGGGTTCCTCACCTCCATCCGACCCTTACCATTGACCCACTTTCCCCCGATGAGCATGTTATACGCCTTTGCCATGGTCCCTCCCTTTAATAGATTTCCATCGGACCGAGTCATTATATAGCAGAGTCATTATACGATTTAAACCTTTACATGGCCAGAAAATTGTGCTAATGGTAGGGTCATGAAGAAGGTAGAGGCCATTATTAAGCCCTTGAAGCTAGACGAGGTGAGGGATGCCCTGGCGGCACTGGGTATCGAGGGTCTTACAGTTAGCGAGGTCCGAGGCTTCGGCCGCCAGAAAGGCCACAGCGAGCTCTATAGGGGGGCCGAGTACGTGGTGGGTTTCATGCCCAAGGTGCGGATAGAGGTCATTGTTGAAGATGAGCACCTGGAGCGGGTTCTGGAGACCATAGTCAGGGTCGCCCGTACCGGTCGGATGGGGGACGGGAAGATCTTCGTCCAGCCTGTGGAAGAAGCCGTTCGCATCAGGACCGGGGAACGAGGCCAGGGGGCCATAAAGGGCGCCACCACTTCCGAGGGCTAGGGGGAGCCCATGCCCTCCCTTACCCCGGATTTCGAAAGCCAGGAGTTTCAGGACCTGCTGGTCCAGGCTGGCTTCGAGGACCTTAAGAAGGCCGCCAAGAACTTTCGGCTCCTGGCTGGCGAGGAAAGGCACCATTCCCTCTTCAAAGCCGTCCTCCCTCATCTCCTCCAATCCCTGAAAAGCTCCCCCGACCCTGATATGGCCTTGAATGGCCTGGAGCGTTATGCCGAGGCCGTCATTAACCGGGGTTTCCTCTTCTCCCTTTTTCGCGACAGCCGGAGGGTCCTGGACCTCTTGGTGGCGGTCTTTGCCCACAGTGAATACCTCACCGATATCCTTGTCCGTCATCCCCAGTTCTTTGAGTGGCTCCTCGAGCCCGGCATCCTGAGGAGGCCGCGCTCCCAGGAGGAGCTCTATCAGGAATTATCGGCCATGGTGGATACCTTACCCACCTTGGATAAAAAGATGGCAGCACTGCGCCGCTTTAAGAAGCGGGAGGTCCTCCGCATCGGCCTTCAAGACGTCCTGGGGAACCTGGATCTGGCGGCTGTGACGGAAGAGCTGTCCAAATTGGCCGACGTAGAGCTTGAAAAGGCCTTCGAGTTCTCAGAGGCCGAGCTTAAGAGGCGGTATGGTACACCTCAATATATAGACCCCGAGGGCCGGCTCAGGGAATGTCGGTTCTGTATAATTGGAATGGGGAAGCTAGGCGGGGAGGAGCTAAACTTCAGCTCGGACATAGACCTCATCTACCTCTACACTGCTGAGGGAGAGACCACCGGTGTGAAGGGCCCGGATGGTGGGCTCACCGGGGTAATTAATAACCACCAGTACTACGCCAAGCTGGCGGAGATGATTGGCCGGGCCATTGGGGAGCAGACCGCTGAGGGCCATGTCTTCCGGGTGGACCTGCGTCTCCGGCCTGAAGGCAGAAGCGGCGACCTGGCCTCCTCCCTCCGTTCCTTTGAGCTCTACTACGAATCCTGGGGCCAGACCTGGGAGCGCCAGGCCCTCATTAAGGCCCGGCCGGTGGCTGGGGATCCCCGCCTGGGAAAGGCCTTCCTAAAGATATGTGCCCCCTTCATTTACCGGAAATACCTGGACTTTTCAGCCATTGCCGAGGTCAGGGCCATGAAGGACAGGATCAACCTGGGCATGGCCATGGATGGAAAGGCCCATCGCCATGTGAAGTTGGGCTACGGTGGGATAAGGGAGGTCGAGTTTGTCGTCCAGGCCTTCCAATTAATTCATGGGGGACAGAACACCTGGATCCGGGAGGCCAACACCCTGCGGGCTCTCCACCGATTAGTTGAGCAAAAGTATTTGAGCTACGAGGACTACTCGGCCCTTTTCCAGGCTTACGTCTTCCTCAGGCGGGTGGAGCACCGACTCCAGTTAGAGCATCAGATCCAGACTCATGTTTTGCCAGAGGATGTCAGGGAGCTCGCCCGGCTGGCCAAGAGGCTGGGCTATCGAAGCCCGGACCCGGCCAGTGAGTTCCTGGACGACTACCGGAGGCACACCAGAGCGGTGCGCCGGATCTATGACGGGCTCTTTTATGAGCGCGAGGAAGAGGTGCCGGCCCATGTTCCCCTGACCCTTTTCTTCCAGGCCCTTGGCGATGAGGAAGGGGTGAGGGAGAGGCTTAAAGAGGTGGGCTTCGGGGATGAGGAGCGGGCCTTCCGGAACCTCTTTAGCCTGCGGGATGGTCCTCCTTTCGCCCATTATGGCCCGGAATCAAGGAAATACCTGGCTCATCTGGCCCCTCAACTCCTGGAGGCCCTAAAAGGGGCCCCGGACCCTGATCAGGCGCTAACCGCCTTCGAGAGGTTCGTCTCGGCCATCGGGGCCCGCACCACCTTCTTGGGGGTCCTGGCCGATAACAAGGCGCTCCTGAACCTCCTCATCCGTCTCTTTGGCTCCAGCGAGTTTCTGACCGGTATCTTAACCCGTCACCCCGAGCTCCTGGAAGTACTTTTAGACCCCGAGGTCATTCACCGGCCCAGGCCCAGAGCAAAGATAGTGGAGGAACTCCGCCAAGGCCTCCGCGCTGCCTCTAGCCCCCTAGAGAAGTTGGACGCGCTGCGCCGCTTTAAGAAGGCAGAGGAGCTCCGGATCGGGATGCGGGATATTCTGGGGGAGGTGGACCTTCTGGAGACCATGGCCACCCTTTCTACCGTGGCCGACCTCTGCCTCGAAGCGGCCCTGGAGATGGCCCAGGCCGAGCTTAAGGCCCGATTTGGGGTTCCCCAAATCTCCGGTGATGGGCAGTGCCCGGTGATCATAGTGGGCCTTGGTAAGCTGGGTGGCCAGGAGCTCAATTATGCCTCGGACCTGGACCTGGCCTTTGTCTATGGGGGGGAGGGGGGTACCTCCGGTGATCCAGGAAGCGGGATCAGCAATACTGAATACTTCAGCCACTTGGCGGACCGAGTAATCAAGGCCCTCACCACCATCACTGCCGAGGGCTTCGCCTATCGGGTGGATACCCGCCTCAGGCCTGGGGGGCAGAAAGGGCCCTTGGCCCAGCCCCTCGAGGCCTATCGCCGGCATTTCGAGAGGCTGGCTGAGACCTGGGAGCGCCAGGCCTACATCAAGGCTCGGGTAGTGGCAGGGGACGCGGCCCTTGGGGAGGACTTTTCCAGGCTGGTGGAGGGATTTGTCTACCAAGGGGGGCCGGAAGGCGAGCTAATCTCAAAGATCCACGCCATGAGGCGGCGGATGCTCCAAGAGCTGGGCATGGAGGGTGGGGAGCTTCACGTTAAGCTGGGCCCAGGGGGGATCGTGGATATTGAGTTTATCGTCCAGCTCCTCCAGCTCCAGAAAGGGGCTACGTGTCAGGGGGTCAGGAGGACCGGCACCCTCGAGGCCCTGGAGGCCCTGGAGGCTTATGGGTATCTGGATGCCGAGGATTGCCGGACTCTTCAAGGGTCCTACCTCTTCCTGCGCCGGGTAGAGAACCGGCTCCGGATCGTGGCCGACCTCAGCGTGGATACCCTTCCCAAGGCCCCGAGGAAGATGGACCAGCTGGCACGCCGCCTGGGCTATCTGGAGGAAGGAGAGACGAGCCCTTCTGGACGCTTCCTCGCTGACTATCAGGCCCATACCCGGCAAGTGCAGGAGATTTATAAAAGGGTCTTTGGGTTGTAAAAAGGTCGGACGCTACAAGATACTGGCGGATTTATTCCGCCAGAGCATCAAAAGGCGTTAGCCCAGGAACCCCTGATTTTATATCAGGGATAAGGCTAGGAAAGGGTAAACCATCTTTTTTATAATCCGTAGCCAAATCTTAGCGGGGTTAGAAAACCCCGTTTATAGGTGCTCGCCTCGGCGAGTTATTTCACCCGTCACGATAGGCGGGACATTCTTGTCCCGCCCTATGAAAATTTCATTACGGAGTATGCTTCTTTACGCCAAGCGAGTTTCAATCCTTCTATCTATGGCCCTGTTGTTCCTGGAGGCTATTTTTGGGCTAACAGTATGGGCTTCTCCTATGGGGCCTGCCATCGGGCGACAGGGAATGGTGGCCACCGGGCATCCCCTGGCCACGGCCGTGGGGATGGAAGTCTTAAAGAAGGGGGGAAACGCTGTAGATGCAGGAGTGGCCGCCGCCTTTACCCTGGCCGTGGTGGAACCCCATGCCTCCGGCTTAGGGGGGAAGGCCTTTATTCTCATCCGGCTGGCCAAGACCGGTCAGGTAACCTCCATTGATGCCTCTACCGTGGCCCCAGCCATGGGCACGCTGGATAAATACGCCAGGGACGAAGCCGGGCGCCTCGAGGGCCTGAAATCAGCAGCGGTTCCCGGATTTCTGGCCGGCCTTAGCTTGGCCCTGGAGCGCTACGGCACCCTTTCCCTGGCCGAGGTTTTAGGGCCTGCCATCCGGTATGCCGAGGAAGGCTTTTTGGTGGACCCCATCCTGGCCCGGATCATCAAAGCCCGCTTCCGGCTCATATCCGGGATCCCCGCCACTGCTGCCATCTTTGCCCCCGGGGGCGTCCCTTTAAAGGAAGGAGAACGCTTGGTTCAGAGGGATCTGGCCGAGAGTCTGCGGAAGATTAGCCGGGGCGGACCCCCGGTCTTCTATACAGGGGAACTGGCCCAGGCCATCGAGGACGGAATGATTGCGGGGGGTGGGCTTGTGCGGAAGGGGGACCTGGCCAGCTACCGGGCTCGAGAGCGGGAGGTCCTTTCCGGGACATACCGAGGACATGAGGTCTTCACCACCGGGCCACCCTCTGCCGGGGCCACCTTACTTGAGGTACTGAATATCTTGGAGGGTTACGAGCTACGCAGTTTTGGCTTTAGGAGTGCCAGGTCCGTCTTCCTCCTGGCCGAAGCCCTCAAGCTGGCTTATGCCGATCGGGAGGCCTATATTGGGGATCCTGACTTCGGGAAGGTGCCAGTGGAGAGGCTTACCTCTAAAGGGTATGCGGAGCGCCTCCGGGCCAGGATTGACCTCCGGGCCGGCCTTATGAAGCCACCTTTGGAGGGGTTAACCCTGGCCGAGGCTCCATGGCAGGGTTCCACCACCCACCTCTCGGTGGTGGATAAGGAGGGCAATCTGGTGGCCATCACCCAGACCCTTCACGCCTTTCTGGGCTCAGGGGCTGTGATTCCGGGCACAGGGATCCTGATGAATAACGACATGAGCTCTTTTGATTATGTCAAGGGGAGGCCTAATACCTTAGAGCCCAGGAAGAGGCCCAGGAATTCTTTTGCTCCCACCATTATCTTAAATAGAGGCAAGCCCTACCTGGCCCTGGGAACCCCGGGGGCAAAGAGGATCGTGGCAGCTATGGCTCAGACCCTGGTGAACGTCCTTGATTACGGGATGGACATCCAGAGGGCCATCGCTGCTCCCCGTATCTTTGCCTACTATGGGAGGGAGCTGGAAGTCGAGCTCCCTTTGGAGCCCGGGGTCCGGTCCGAGCTGGCCAAGAGGGGTTATTGGCTCCGGGAAAAGAAGACCCTGGACTTTTACTTGGGGGGCGTCCAGGCCGTTCTAGTGGATCGTAAGGTGGGCCTGTATTACGGAGGCGCGGATCCCCGCAGGGCCGGAACGGCCCTGGGCTATTAGCTTTTTGGCAGGGATTTGGAGAGAATGAGTCCTCAAAAGGTCGCATTCAGAGTCGGGTTATCTCTGATGGCCATGAGCTTCCTTGTCTATCTCTCTTACTCCTTCATCCCTTTCCTGCCTCTCTCTGGGCCAATAAAGGTAGGTATCGCCATTGGCGCTTCCACCATTAGCTGGGGTCTCTTTGGGCTTGGGATGCTCTTGGCAGGGAAGGAAGGCTACGCTTATCTCAAAAAATGGGTCAAGGCCATTTGGCAGGGGATCTTCTTAAAAACCAATGGACGCCAAGGATAACAATTGAATTAAAGTGAAAAGTGACTCCCAGGGGTTGCATAAGGAATAAAAGTGTGTTAAATTTCTTACAGGCCGAAGGGGGCTAGATGATCGCTGTCCGCCTATGGCGGAGAGAGGAAAGTCCGGACTCCATAGGGCAGGGTGGTCGCTAACAGCGACTGGGGGTGACTCCAAGGAAAGTGCCACAGAAAACATACCGCCCCGACGGCCGTCGGGGTAAGGGTGAAAAGGTGCGGTAAGAGCGCACCGCTCCGATGGTGACATTGGAGGCACGGTAAACCCCACCCGGAGCAAGGCCAAATAGGAGAGCGATAAAAGCAGGCCCTAATGCCTGCTTTTGGGAGGGCTGCCCGTCCGATGCTCTCGGGTTGGCCGCTTGATCCCGTGGGTAACTGCGGGACTAGAGGAATGATCATCGCCCGCCGAAAGGCGGGAACAGAATCCGGCTTATGGCCCCGTTCGGCCTTTCTTTTTAGAATCAATTTGAAAAGCCTTCCCCAAATACGCCATGCGCCAGGCCGGCGCCGAAGAGTTCTGGCGCACTTATGTATCCTCTGGCCCGCGCACTAACATCGCCCACAGGCTACCTACGCTGCGTAAGCTGCAAACCGGCGATCTGGTGATGATCGACATCCATCCCATCGTCAACGGCTACAGCGCGGATATGTGTCGCACTGTATGTGTGGGCAAACCGACGGCGGAACAACAAGCGGCGTATGATCTTTATCTGAAGGCTCAACAGGTGACGATCGCCAAGGTCAAGGCGGGAGTCGGGATGGTAGAAATTGTGGTCTATACACCGGCCCCTGGGGCGTGCGGGTGGAGGACACAGTGGTGGTAAGTGTGGAGGGACCACTGGTGCTGACTGGGTATCCTCGACAACTGGAGAAACAGGGGTGAACGCCTCTCCGGAAGGCGGAGAGCTGCACGCGCTGAAACTTGCGGTGGGGCTCTACGTACTTGTCTTTGCTCTCAAGCTGGCGGTTTACTTTGTGACCGGCGTCATGGTCCTGCTGGCCGAAGCGTTACATACCCTGAGCGACATCTTCGTATCCGGGTTCCTGCTGGTGGCGACTATCTACTCTCGCAAAGAGGCGGACGAGGTCCACATGTTCGGCCACGGTCGGGCCCAGAACGTGGCCGCCCTGGTGTCTGCAACCCTTTTCCTCTCTTTCACCAGCTTCAAACTGTACGAGGAAGCGATTCCTCGGCTCTTTCGGCCCGCGGAAGCGACCTACCAGAACCTGCCGCTGGCCCTAGGGGTGATTGTCGCCTCGATGTTCATCGCCGCGGCTCCATTGGTCAAGCTATTCACCCAAAAGGAGCGTGGAGCTGCTGCCAAGGCCCAACTCACGGAGTTGATAAACGACGAACTGGGCCTGCTGGCCGCCCTCCTCGGCACATTGTTCATCCTCTGGGGTCAGCCCCTCGCCGATCCCATCGCCGCTATCGTTGTGGCCACGATCATCGCCTACAACGCCATCGGCCTGTTCCGAGAAAATTCTTCCCTCCTGCTGGGGCGCTCGCCGGGGCCTGAGTTCCTGGCGAAAGTGGAGAGCCTAGCTCGCTCCGTTGAGGGGGTGCTGGGCGTTCACGACCTGCGGGCGGAGTATATCGGCCCGGACATTGTTCATGCCGGGATGCACATCGAGGTGCGGCGTGGACTGCCCGTTGAAGAGGCAGATCGCATCGCCGAGGAGGTCCGCGAACGGGTGCATCAAGCCACACGCTGCCGTTATTGTATCATCCACCTGGATCCAGCAGAAGCGGAGGATGCGCCACTGGCAGAAAAGACAGCTCCTGGGCTCAACGGTGGCTAATGCCCGAGCCTGTCGAAAAACCCCTGAATTCCCTGAAATATCGATTGTGTCTTCTTCCTTAAGATGTTACAATTTCATCCATGAATAAAGAATTCCCCGTAAAAAGAAGGGCCCCCAGGGTCAAGGTTAGGGGTAAGGTCGAAGGCAAAGTGAGGATCATCATCGGGGCCTCCCTTATCGACCTCAGCACCATGGGTGCCATGATTGAGCATGCCCACCTCCTCCGCCCAGGCAACCCCTGCGACCTAACAATCCACTGGGGCGAAAAGGATTGCAGCATCAGAGGCAGGGTGATATGGAGCACCGTTGCCCGATCAGAAAAGGACGAGAAGGGTGAGGACCTCCTTATCTACAGGTCTGGCCTGGAGTTCCATGAGCCTAGGAAGGAGCAGGTAGACTTAATCGCAGGCATTGTTGGATCGTTTCTACCTGTGGAGGAGCATCACCAGGGGATTTAAAGGTGTGACTGGGGTATTTTAAGCATTATTGATCTTTTTCTCTTCAGGAGTCCTTCTTGCCATTTCCATCCTACGAATGTCAGAGAGGAGTCTTTCGAAGGAGTCTCCCCCTTTCTCGATGAGCTGGACAGCTTGCTCCGTGAGGAGCTGTCTCTCCTCAGGGCTTACCATCTTTCCACTGAAGGCAATAACCGGAATATGGCTGGTCTTTGGAGCGTCCCTAAGTCTCTCAATTAGCTCGAATCCGCTCACCCCTGGCATGTGGAGGTCAACTAGAATGAGGTCCGGGTCTTCCGTTGATGCCAGGGAGAAGGCCTCCTCGCCCCCATAGGCCTTTATGGTCTCGTGCCCTTTGCTCCTGAAAAGCTCCGCCAGGGCCTCTACTACTTCTGCCTCATCGTCCACGATCAGGATCTTCAGGAAAGGATCGGAGGGCTTCCAGGCTTTCCTCAACTCCTCTAAGCGCTTCAGCAGCCTTTCTCTGTCGAAGGGCTTGACGAAGTAGTCCAGGGCCCCGAGACTCATGCCCAGCCTTACTCCCTCCACGATGCTTACTATGAGGACAGGGATGTCCCTGGTCTCGGGGTCCTTCTTGAGCTCGAAGAGGACCTGCCAGCCGTCCATATCGGGTAGCAGGATGTCCAGGGTTATGGCGAAAGGCCTTAAGGCCTTCGCCTTATCCAGGGCCTCCCGGCCTGTGGAGACAGTCCTCACCCCGTACCCCCCTTTGGAGAGGTGAAACCTCAGGAGCTCGGCCGCCTTCGGGTCGTCCTCCACCACCAGGATGAGAGGCCTCCCTGGCTCTAATGCCTCCTCGGGTTCCGGCCCTAACCCCTCTTCTATGGCCTCCAGGGGTGGCCTGATGGGGAGGGTGAAGGTGAACCTGCTACCCTTACCTAATTCACTCTCCAACCATATCCTGCCCCCATGGAGCTCCACAAGGCGCTTCGTAATGGAAAGGCCAAGGCCGGTGCCCTCATATTTCCTGGCCAGGGAGCTATCTATCTGTTGGAACTCCTGGAATATCCTCTCCTGGTCCTCCTTTTTGATCCCTATACCGGTATCAGCCACCGAGATTTCCACAAAATCTCGGTGTTGTTCACGGTTGACGGTTGACGGTTCACGGAACCCCTCCATTCCGTCAACTGTGAACTGTGAACCGTGAACCATTCGTGCAGTGACTCGCACGGAACCACCTTCAAGGGTGAATTTAACAGCATTCGATAGGAGGTTATACATGATTTGCTTGAATCGGACAGGGTCTGCCGTTATGGTAAAGAGGGTCTTGTCTACCTCAAGGCTAAGGGAGAGGCCTTTCTTGGATGCTTGGAGGCGGATAAGAGCAAGGGAGGCCTCTAAGGCGTCAGGCAAAGAGAATGCCTGGGGATGAAGCTCCATTTTTCCCGCTTCTACTTTGGATATGTCAAGGATGTCGTTTATGAGATTAAGGAGGTGCTTACCACTCACGAGGATGTTGTTCACGTACTTTTCCTGCTTCGGGTTTAACTCCCCGGCCATCCTGTCAGCCAGGACCTCGGAAAACCCGATTATGGAGTTTAATGGGGTCCTGAGCTCGTGAGACATGGTAGCTAAAAAGTCGCTCTTTGCCTTACTTGCCTCGGCAAGCTTTATATTGGCCTCAGAAAGCTCCTTTGTTCTCTCGGCGACTTTCTGCTCCAAATTGGAATACGCCTCTTTCAGTTTGGCCGCCATATTGTTGAATTCTATGGCTAGCTGCTCCACTTCATCGCGAGTGCGGATTTCAATTCTATAGTCAAGCTCTCCATCTCCTATCCTCTCCGAACCTTTGTGCAGTCTGCGGATCGGAGCAGAGAAATGCCTCGCTATGAGTAACGCTAAGAGGTTGCCCAGGATCAATAAGACCAGTGCAGTAGCAACTACCCTGTTCCTTAATCTTGAAATAGGTCCAAAGGCTTCTTCAGCGTCTATTTTTGCCACAAGACCCCATTTGCCAATGGGTATATGGCGATAGGCAGCCAGGACTTCGACCCCGCGATAATCAAAGGCAGTAATTATCCCCTCATTACCAGCTGTAGCCATGATTATGGGTTTGCCTGTTTGGGAATCTGTAGGTATGGAAGGCCTTAATGGCGCATCCGGGGCGTTTCGCAGAGGATTTAAAAGGACAGCCTTATCTCCTTCTCGCTTTCCCAACACTAACTCGCCTGTCCGGCCCAGTCCTGTAAAGTCACTGAGGACATGGATGAGCCTGGCTTGATCTATCTCAACGGCCACTACCCCTATTAGGCCTGCTTTTTTAGGACTAAGCATAGGAGCAGATATATAATTATGGAGCGCGGCGCCCCTGCCAGGTTGGAACAGATCGCCCAGGTAGAAATTCTCTTTAGCCTTTGTGAAGAGATCAGAATTCGATAGATCTCTTCCAATTTCATCTCTATCGGTAGAAGCTACAATTTTCCCCCTCAAATCCATAACAGAAATTTTTTCAATATCCTCCACAGACCCTTTTGCATCGTCCAGTATCCGGCTCATATCTTGTAGGAGCCTGTCGGAGTCAGGGGCCCCTGATTGAACGCCCTCCAAGTTCTCACGCAATTTGGTCCTTGAGGCGATCAGGGCGACGCGTTCAAAATCCTGCTCCATTAAACTCGTAATTCGATCTTCCTTGGCTGCTGCGAGAGCAGTCAGTCCAGCGAGTATCCTTTCTTCCAGGATGAACTTGGCTGTATAAAACGTTATAAGGCTAAGGGCTAAGACAGAGAGCAAAATGACCGATGAAAAAGCGAATACTAATTTCATCCGTATCGGGAATCTTACAATAAGCCTTCTGTTATTGACCATGATCGGTTACTATGCTTTAAATTTAAAGCTACGCTTTGAGGTTGATGGATTGGACCTTAATGGGACTGATACCACAAAGGTGGTTACTTGTCAATATGACAAAGTCCTGGACTTTCCCCAAAATTTTAAGGCAAATACCGTCAACACAAGTAAAATCAAGGCTTACAGCAAAACAAGAAGTGGAAAGGTAGATTTATCAAAAGAAAGCTCGAAGTAAACCAAAAATTTTGGGGAACCCCAAGAATTGCAATGAATAAAAACCTTAGAATATACCCACTTACAGAAAACGAAATATTGAAAGCATATTAGGGAAATAGATGGTAGTAAGGTAAGGTCAAAAATTTTGGGGAAACTCCTCTAAATTTTTTCCTTGACAAAAATAATTTATATTGTTAAAAATAATAACCACTATTAATTTCTTTAAGGATTTAGTCATGAAGATAGAAGGGGCAAGCTTGCAGCGGACTTTGAAGAATAGGGGTTACCGCATAACCAGGCAGCGCCAGGTTGTCTTAGAGGTTCTCCGGTCTACTAATACCCATCCTGATGCCCACTGGATTTACCAGAGGGTGCGCCGGAGGATGCCCCAGGTGAGCCTTGGGACCATTTATCGCACATTGGGAGTCCTGAAGGAGACCGGGCTGATCCAGGAGCTGAGTTACGGTTCTTCCTTCAGCCGCTATGATGGAACCCCTGAGAATCACTATCATATAGGCTGCATCCGGTGCGGGAAGGTAGCCGATGTGGACCTTCCCCTTCTCAGGACACTGGAAAAGCGGATAAAGCCCAGGGAGGACTTTAAAGTGACTGGACATCGCCTGGAGTTCTCCGGCATATGTGGGGACTGTCAGTGAATTTTTTTTATTAAATTTAATGATAATAATTATTATTCTAATAAGGAGGGAAAACTATGAGGAAGATGACAGAAGAGAATTTGAAGGCCGCCTTTGCCGGCGAGAGCCAGGCCCACATGAAGTATCTCATCTTCGCTACCAGAGCGGAGGAAGAAGGGAGGCCCAATGTGGCCAGGCTCTTTAAGGCCATCGCCTATGCCGAGCAGGTCCACGCCACCAATCACTTCAAGGCCCTTGGAGACCTGGGACAGACGATCCAGAACCTGGGGGCGGCCATCGCTGGCGAGACCTATGAGGTAGAGGAGATGTATCCCGCCTTCCAGGAGGTGGCCAAGCTCCAGCTAGAAAAGGGGGCCCAGAAGAGCACGAGGTGGGCCTTTGAGGCCGAGAAGGTCCATGCCGGTATGTATCAGAAGGCAAGGCAGGCCGTAGAAGAGGGGCGCGATGTTAGCCTCGGGGATGTATGGATCTGCGAAGTTTGTGGCTATACGGTAGAAGGCCCTGTTCCCGATAAATGCCCCCTCTGCGGGGTAAAAAAGGAAAGATTCAAAAAGTTCTAAGGGTTTAAGAAGCCCATGCCGTCAAGGATAAGGTCAAAATGAAAGGGGAAGGACCTCCTTCCCCTTAATTTTTATATGCCCCGATGATACTATAAATTAACTCAAGGATTTTTTCAGGCATACCCGATTTTTCTTTTGACTTATAAAAAGGAAGGGTTTAAATTCAGCGAGACAAAATTTTAATCTCTTAGAGAGGGGGGGACATGGAAGAAGGAGTCTATTATCTAGTCCTGAGCCGGGAGAGCGCCGAGCTACACGAAGAGGTTGCTGAGGTATTCAAAGACTATCCAGAGATCCAGGTAATCGTTGACAGGCGTATTGGCGATAGACGAAAGGCCAATATTCCTGTGGCAGAGGATCAAAGGAAGACCAGGGAGGACCGGAGAAAGAGGCATAGAGAGCCCTTAAGGCTTGTAGGACCCCTTTATTAATGCATCATGAGGCACGACGCTTAAAGGAATTGACAATAGAAGGGGAAAAGGGGTATAAGGGCTTGTCTCCACGGACTTGATGACCATTGAAAATTGAAGGGCCACTAAAAGAAGCCAGACTTGTCCAGCGCATCAGCCGCTTCTCGGCCCTGGTAAGCCTGGAGGGGCGCTTAGAGCTGGTCCATGTCCCTAACTCGGGAAGGCTGGGTGAGCTCCTCACCCCTGGAAGGGGAGTTCTCTTAAGGAAGGCTGGGACTACCTTTAGAAAGACCGGCTATGACCTTCTGATGGTGGCCCTCCCTAATGGCCTGGTGGCAGTGGATGCCCGGATCCCTAACCTCTTGATCCGCGAGGCCCTGAGGAAGGGGAGCATCCCAGAATTTCGAGGATACCGCCTCATTAGGGAAGAGGTGAGGTGGGGTGAGAGCCGGGTAGATTTCCTTCTGGAGGGGGAAGGGGAGCGGCTCCTTCTGGAGGTAAAGTCCGTGACCCTGGTCAGGGAGGGGGTAGCCCTCTTTCCTGATGCCCCAACTTTAAGGGGGACGAGGCACCTCCTGGATTTAATCCAGGCAAAAAGGTCAGGGCAAGGGGCAGGGGTGGTCTTTGTGGTCCAGAGGGGGGATGCCCATTTCTTCTCCCCTAATTTCTCTACCGACCCTGCCTTTTCCGAGGCCCTTCTGAAGGCAGCAGTGGCCGGGGTAAAGGTCCTTGCTTATGCCTGCAAGGTGGTGAGGAGGGGTGTGGACCTGAACAAGGGGCTGGAGGTGGCCTTTTAATCAGGAGTTTAACCCGAATAATGCGTCAATTATGTAGTTGCCTGATTTATCAGGCACGACCCGCAAGCGGGTGCCCCGAGCTCGATGAATCGAGCAACTACATAAAAATCAATATATTGCCACATTCATGCATTATTTGGGCTTAACCTTTACCTTGAGGAGACCCATGGGCTTTCGGGATGCTTTAGGGAATAGGTTTGTAGTTACTGTGGAGCTGAATCCCCCCAAGGGGACCAATCTGGAGAGGGCCCTGGCCCGATTAGAGCCCCTCCGCGGGAAAGTAGATGCCGTCAATTTAACGGACAGCTACCTGGCCAAAGTCCGCTTGAGTTCCATTGCTACCGCCCACCTCATCCAGGAGCGGCTCCAGATGGATACCATTTTTAACCTGACATGCCGGGACCGCAACATTATTGGCCTCCAGTCGGATCTGCTGGGGGCCTGGGCCCTGGGTCTGGAGAACGTCCTGGTCATTACCGGCGATCCCCCGGAGGCAGGGGACCACCCCTTCGCCAAGCGGGTGTTTGAGTTGAATTCGCTAGGCCTGGTCTGGCTTATAAAGAGGCTAAATGAGGGCTATGATGCCTCGGGGGCGACCCTCGACGGTCCTACCTCCTTCTGCATAGGGGTAGCCACTAGCCCCGCCGCCCAAGACAGGGAGGCAGAGGTCCAGCGGCTCCGGGAAAAGGTGGAAGCGGGGGCCACCTTTGCCCTCACCCAGCCCGTCTATGACAAGGGGGTTATCCTGAGCTTCCTGGATAGGATCCAGAACCTGCCGGTCCACCTTATAATGGGGGTGCTCCCCTTAAAGAGCTATGCCTTCGCCCGCCACCTCATGGACCATGTGCCCGGGATCATCATCCCTGAGGAGGGCCTGGCCCGGATGGCCGGCGCGGGAGAAGGTCGGGAACGAGAGGAGGGCCTGATGATAACTTTAGACCTTTTAAAGGGGGTCCTCCCCGTCCTGAAAGGGGTCCATATTATGCCCACGGGCGATTTCAAAGTGGCCCTGGAGATCGTCGACCAGATAGGATCTCGCAGCTAGGGCTCCTGTAGGATCCTCCCTCCTTTCTCCCTGGCCGGAGATATCCATGATCGAAGTGGCGGATATTGCCTCTGTTCTAAAAAGGGCATCTTTCTTCTCGTCCCTCTCCCTGAAAGAACTCCAAGAGATAGGCCCACTTTTTCGAGAGGAACATTTCGCCAAGGACCAGTTCATCTTCTTCGAGGGCGATCCGGCCCGCTACCTCTACTTGGTTAAAGAGGGGAAGGTTAAGATTCTGAAACAATCCCCGAGCGGAAAAGATATCATTTTAGAGGTGACCCCGCCGGGAGAGGTCTTTGGAGGTGTCGGAATCCTGGCCGAGGAACACCCGGCCTCGGCCCAGGCCATGGAGCATTCCCAGATCCTCAAGATCTCGCGCCGGGACTTCTTCTCCCTGTTTGGTCGGTATCCCCCTTTGGCGGTGGAGGTTATTGTGGCCCTGGGGAGGCGGCTTCGAGATGCTCACACCATTATTAGAGGACTGGCCAGCGAGCGGGTCGAGAGGCGAATAGCCCGCATTCTCCTGAAGCTGGCAGACCGGATAGGTAGCCCTGAGGCTGAAGAAATCAAGTTAAATATCCACCTCACCCGCCAGGACATAGCAGACATGGTGGGAAGCACCGTGGAGACCGCTATCCGGGTCATGAGCCGATTTCAGAAGGAAGGCCTTCTCCGCTCATTAAAGGGCAGGGTTCTCATCACCAACAAGGAGAGATTAACGGCCATTGCTGAAGGCCTTGAATCAGAATAAAGACAGGAGACTGGAGGTCAATGGCAAGGGAATATGAGATTCCCGATGTTCTTCGCCAGCTCCCCTGTTTTTCAGGATTGGGGGAGGGTATCCTCCAGGAGTTAAAACCTTTTGTAAAGGAGAGGAGGTACCTCAAAGGTAAGGTTATCTTCATTAAGGATGAGCCCTGTTCTGAGCTCTTCATTGTCAAATCCGGGTCCGTCAAGCTTTATACCATTTCTCCTGAAGGCCGAGAGCAGACCCTCCGGATAATGAGGCCAGGGGATTTCTTCTGTGGGGCCCCTGTTTTTGATGCAGGGCGTTACCCTGTCTCGGCCGTGGTCCTGGAGGAGGCAGTGCTAGCCTCCATCACCAGGGATGAGTTTGAGGGGATGATTGGCCTCCATTCTAACCTTGCCCTGATGATTATTCACGACTTCTGTAAGAGGGTGAGGGACCTGGTCTCCCTGGTAGAGGAGCTTTCCTTCAAGGACGTATCGAAGCGCCTGGCCAGGCTCATCCTGGAGATGGCAGAAGAGAGGGGAATCCCCACCCCTGAGGGGGTTCTTATCAAGCTCCCCCTGACCCACCGTGAAATCGCCTCCCTTATTGGCACTGAAAGGGAAGTGGTGTCCCGCACCCTTTCCCGATTCCAGAAAGAAGGCCTAATCCGCTTAGGTCCCCGCCAGATCACCCTCCTCCAGAAAGAAAATCTCCAGAAAAAGGCTTCTAAAATTTAGGCTAAACTGTGACTTAAGTCACAGAATCCTGGCCTGTAATCAATTAAAAAGAACTAGAAGTATCGGTTAAAATGGGTAGAAAGGAGGTAAGCCCGTATATGATTTAAATCATTGTGGGCACCAGGCCTTTGGAGTATTTTGTCAATAAATAGAAGAGTTACTACAACCCGAGGGGGAAAAAATGGCCCTGAAGACGGCAAAATGGCTTTTCGTCATCCTC
>JACRGL010000072.1 GCA_016212365.1 Candidatus Methylomirabilota bacterium
AGCATAGGGCCGGGCCGCAGCCCTGGCATGTCCGGTGGCCAGGGACGTAATACTCCTCCTTGGGGACCTTCCGAACCGATCGGATTGGTTCCAGCTTCTGAGTCTCAACTGCAATCGCCATGAGTTTCCCTCCTTTAGGACGTTCGCAGGAGACAAGCTCCTGCGCTACTGATATGGCTTATTCCTCTAGCTCGAATCCCACCCAGTAGACATACTTTTCCACTTTGCCAGCCTTAACCGCTTTAGCGAGCTTCTCGGCCATCCAGGAGAAGTCTTCTATGGTAATCACGTCCCCCCCAAGGCCTGCCATAAATGATGTGGTGAGGGGCCGCTCCGGCGCATCATAGAGGGCGGCCCTTACCTCGTGGATGAGGTTTCCACCCTTCATAGCCCCACCGTAGGAGGTGCTCGTCTCTATAACCCCCACCGCCTTAAACCGGGAGAGGCACTCCTGGATCTCCTCGGTGGGGAAGGGCCTCACGAAGCGGAGCTTCACCAGACCGATTTTTAGGCCTTTCTCTCTCAGATGGTTTACCGCGAAGCGGGCCGTCCTGGCGTGGGCCCCCTGGAGGAAGAAAACTATCTCGGCATCCTCAGTCCGGTATTCATCTAGGAAGGGCCTGTAGTCCCTGCCAAAGATCCGATTGAAGTCGTCAATGGCCTCCCTTATCACCTTTGGAACCTCGAGAAAGGCGGCCGCCCTCTGAAGGTCCATGATAGCCCCTTGATCAGGCCGGATCTGGGGACCATGGGAGACAGGATGCTTCGGGTCCAAGGGGTGCAGCGGCTTATACAGGGGCAGAAACTCGTCCACCTGGGACTGGTCAGGGAGGATTACCTTTCCGGGGATGTGGGAGACGAAGTAGCCATCATGGCAAACGAACTGGGGCAGCATTATTCGGCGGTCTTCTCCCACCCGGTAGTTGATGAGATGATTATCGAAGACCTCCTGGGGCGTCTCTGCCCAGCCCATGAGCCATCCCTGGTCCCGGCAGGACATGGCATCCGTGTGTTCTGAACCGAAGTCCCCAGGGGGGTCTAAGGCCCGGTCGGCAATAGCCATCTGGACAGGGTACCGTCCGCCCGAGATAGGAGAATAGGTCTCAAAGGCGTAGGTTACGCCGACGCCCGAACTACCTGTGAAGACCCTTGCCCCTGCAGCCGATGCCCCGTAGCATACCGAGAGCTGGGCATGCTCCCCCTCCCCATGGATGAACTCAGCATCCAGCTCCCCATTGGCCACCATTTTGGCGAGCTCCATCATGATGGCCGTGTAAGGGCGGATAGGGTAAGAGCATATGACATCAACCCGTGAATACTTGACAGCCTGGGCTGCGGCGGCACACCCGCTGATCAAAACCTCTTTTGCCATCCTGATACCTCCTCTTAGAATAGTTTCTCCAGGCGCACTACCCCGGCCTCAAAGTCCAGTTCATGGGCCGGGGAGAGGGCCTCTGTGGTGCATTCACTTACGCAGATTAGGCAACCCTTGCAGTAATCGGCGTTCCAGACCATCTTTTCCCCTGCCTCGTCCTCATGCCAGCAGGCATCCGGACAGTAGAGGAAGCAATTCAGGCACATGTTACATTTCTCATGGTCAATGACCGGGCGATAGGTCCGCCAGTTGCTGGTTACCATCATCCGGTTTTCCCCGACCGGGGCCGGCACAATCCCTCCGAAAGGGACCTCTCTCTCTTTGGGAATCTTGAACATGACCTCCTCCTTTAGATAGTCTTAACTACTACCTCTTCATAGCCTCGCTTCAAGGCCTCCCTGTTGGCCACTACGGCAGCGAGGCTCTCCAGGTTTACGACCCCCGTGGCCTTGGCCACGGCTCCGGCAAGGGGCGCTGCGATGCCAGCCCCCAGGCCAGATGCATCCACCCCCCCTTCGGTCCCAGAGAAGTCCACGGTGGCTCTACCTGCGATCCCATCCGCGTCAACGCAGGCAATGGCGCCTAGTGTGTCCTTATTGGGGATGAATTTCAGGGTCTCCTCAGGACTCCGGTTAGTATTGACTACAAGGACACCCCCTCTCTTCATACCCCGCAATACATTTACCCCTTTGACCAGGGCGGCATCGACAATAACTACCACATCCGGGTTCTCGTTTTCATAGTTATATCGCATTACGATCTCTTCATCGCTGATGCGGGCGTACTTTCGGACAGGGACACCCACCCTATCAGGGAGGTCCTCATAGTTGTCGAAGGCCTGAACAAACTTTCCCTCCCTGTCGGCGGCCTTGGCCAAGGCGGATACAACATCCCGGCCTTCCTTGTCCATGGATACGCCCCGCGTCCACACGGTAACTTCATATACTTCAGCCATCCTCACCTCTCCTTTCCCTTCTACTGGTGATCCTTTCCCTCGATAGGGAATTTTTCATCAGGCTAAGAATATGGCCCTTCACGGCCTCTATATGCTTTCGCATAGCCCGTTCAGCCCTCCTCGCATCCCCCTTTTTAATGGCAGCTAGAACCTCGCGGTGCATGGTTAACGATTTTTTGGGCCTGTCCCCAGTCTGAAGGGCCCTTTCCCGGCTATCGGCCAGCAGATCGACGATGCCGTTCACCAGGCGCAGGAGGACCTTATTCTTGGAGGTCTCGGCCAGGGCATGGTGAAAGGCGGTGTCGGCCTCCACAGCCGTTCCTCCCTCAGCAATCCGGACCTCCTGTTCCACAAGGATGTTTTCCATCCTTTCGATGTCCTCCGACGTGGCCTTCTTCGCTGCTAGATAGGCCAAGTGGGGCTCGATAACCCTGCGAGTCTCCAGGAGCTCCAGCAAGCCGTCCTTTTCGTGAAGGATGAGGGCGGCAAGGGGCTGGATGATGACCTCCACCTTAAGGGCGGAGATATAAGTCCCATCCCCGGGCCTGCTCTCGAGGAGACCCATGGATTCCAACGCCCTGATGGCCTCCCTGACCGAAGCCCGGCTGACCTGGAAGGTCTCCGAGAGCTCCCGCTCAGGGGGGAGCTGGTCCCCCGACTTGAGTTTCCCTGTTGCCACAAGGCCCATGATCTGCTGGACGATATCCTCGTATATCCGGGTCTTTTTTACAACCTTCAGCATTCGGCTCCTCCTTGATGCACTCTTTTAAAGGGATATAATCCTTAGCCCTTTCCTAGTCTTGACAGCGAGCCTGCGGGTAAAGGGCGAAGGCGTTGGGAGGCGGCCTCCTTAAAATGCCTGACGGCTATCCGTAACCGGGAATAATCCTGGACTTCTTCCCTTAGAAGTTCATCTAAGGCCAGCATAGCCGCCTTCTTACAGAGGGCTTCCAGATCGGCCCCGGTCCAGCCCGTAGCCAGATCGGATAGGGTTTCCAGCTCTACATCGGGGTCTAAGGGGAGGGGCTTGAGGTAAATCTCCAGGATCTCCCTCCGCTCATTCCTATCCGGCAAGGGAAATTCCAGGATATAGTCAAAGCGGCCCGCCCGAAGTAGGGCTGGCTCCACCAGGTCGATGCGGTTTGTGGCGGCAAGGACCACCACCCCCAGAGAGCCGTGGAGTTCGTCCATCTCCCGGAAGAGCTGACTGACGATCCGCTGGGATACCCCACCAGCCTCCTCGGCCGAACGAGCAGGGGCTAAGGCCTCGATCTCGTCAAAGAAAAGGATGCAAGGGGAGGCCTGCTTTGCCTTCTTGAAGACCCACCGGAGGCCCTTCTCTGATTCCCCCACCCACTTGGAAAGGAGTGTGGGGGGATCGACCACGATGAGGGTCATACCGGTCTCGCCGGCGATGGCCTTGGCTAAGATGGTCTTCCCCGTTCCAGGGGGGCCCGAGAAGAGGATACCTTTGGGGGGCCCGAATCTGGGGCTAGAAAATATGGAAAGCCCCCGACGTGGGAGTTGCACGAGGCTGAGGAGGGTCTGCTTGATTTCGTGCAAACCCCCGACGTCCTCGAGGCGGAGATTTGGGCGCTCGGCCAGGAACTCCCGGGTGGAGGTAGGCTCTATAGCCTTGAAGGCCGTAAGGAAATCCTCAGCAGTTACCTTGACCTCAAGGCCTGCTAGGTGAGGCTTGAGGTCTACCTCGAATTTGATTCCTGGCAGGATGCGGCGCAGCGCCACCATCCCTGCCTCCTTGCATAAGGCGGCCAGGTCTGCCCCCACATAGCCATGGGTAATCTCGGCCAGGCGCTCCAGGTCTACATCCTCAGCCAGAGGCATTTTGCGGGAATGGATCTTCAAGACATGGTGCCGACCAGCCTGGTTGGGGACCCCGATGGTGATCTCGCGGTCGAAGCGTCCTGGACGGCGCAACGCCAGGTCC
>JACRGL010000074.1 GCA_016212365.1 Candidatus Methylomirabilota bacterium
CAAGAAGTAACTCAGGGCTTAAGCCCTGAGTTACCACGGACCACGGACCACGGACCATTCGTCCAAATCTCGGTGTCTGATACGGGCCTAGGCATCAGGCCAGAGGATATGCCAAAGCTGTTTCAGGAGTTTGTCCAGCTAGACACCACGCTTTCAAAAGGATACCATGGGACTGGCCTGGACCTGGCCTTAACCAAACGCCTGGTAGAGCTCCATGGAGGCCGTATCTGGGCAGAGAGCGAAGGGGAGGGAAGGGGGGCTACGTTTACATTTATGCTTCCCCTCAACCTACCTTCTCCCCAGGGGGGAGAAGGATAATAGAGGATGAGGGGGAAGGTATAGGGTGAGGGGAAGGGAGGCAAAAATGGCAGGTGAGAAAATCCTGGTGGTGGATGACAATGAGCAGAGCCTGGAACTCATCCATGATATCCTGGAGGCCCATGGATATCTGGTCTATAAGGCTACCTCGGGGGAGGAGGCCCTGAAGCTGGTCAAGGAGGACCGTCCTGACCTGATCCTGATGGACATCCAGCTACCCGTCATGGACGGGGTTACTGCTACCCGTAAAATAAAGGAAGACCCGGCCAACAGGGATATCCCAGTCCTGGCCATTACCGCTTATGCCTTGAGGGGGGATGAAGAGAAGATTATCACTGCAGGTTTCAATGGTTACATCTCCAAGCCTATCAGCACAAAAGAGCTTCCGAAGACAGTGGCTGCCGCCCTTAAAAGGAAAACCACATAGGTAACAACCCGGTAGTGGCTCGATTTATCGAGCCTTGCCTGATAAATCAGGCAACTACAAATCAATGAATCGTAGATGCTCGATATCATCGAGCCATTATTTCCTGACCACCAGGGGAAGGCAATGTTCAAAAGCCCCAAAATCCTGGTCGTAGATGACAACCAGCAGAACCTGGAGCTCCTTGAGGCATATCTATCCGCTGCCGATTACTACGTGATTAAGGCATCTAATGGGGAAGAGGCCTTAGAAAAGGTGGCACAGGACCCACCCAACCTCATCCTCCTCGACCTGATAATGCCTAAACTGGATGGCTTTGAGGTATGCCAGAGGCTTAAAAGGGACGAGTCCACAAGGCTCATCCCTATAGTGATGACCACCACCCTCCAGGAGATGGAGGACAGGATTAAGGGTATTGAGGCAGGGGCTGATGACTACCTGACAAAGCCCATAAACAAGCGGGAGCTCATAGCCAGGGTCAGGTCCCTCCTCCGGGTAAAGCACCTGAACGACCAGCTCGAAAGGACGGAGAGGGTCATCTCCAGCCTTGCCCTCGCCGTTGAGGCCAGGGACCCATATACTGAGGGCCACTGCGAGAGGATGGCAGATTTTTCTTACCGTCTGGCCAGGGAAATAGGCCTCCCTTCCGAAGAGCAAGGGGTGATTAAAGACGCCGGGATTCTCCACGACATAGGAAAGATAGGCGTCCCTGACGCCGTCCTCTTAAAGCCCGGCTCCCTTACCCCTGAGGAGTTCACCATCATGAAGGAGCATCCGGTCATAGGGGAGAGGATATGCCGCCCTTTAAGGACGGCCCGGCTACTGCTCCCCATGATCCGCCACCACCACGAGAGGATGGATGGGATGGGGTATCCCGATGGACTGAAAGGGGAGGAGATACCCATAAGGGCAAGGATAATAACGGTGGCCGATGTCTATGATGCCTTAACCACCACAAGGCCCTACAGGCCAGAGATTCCAAGGAAAAGGGCAATCCAGATGCTCAGGGAGGAGGCCGGGAGGCAGCTCGACCCTCACCTGGTAGAGGCATTTATTGATATAATCCCCTAATATAAAATCAGGGGTTCCAGCCCGCCTGAGGCGGGCCATTGAGACTCCCACGACATAAAGTCGTGGGTATCTTACACTGATACCTCTTCCCCTCAACCCTACCTTCTCCCCTGAGGGGAGAAGGAGAAAGGATGAGGGGGGAGAGGGGCAGGGTGAGGGGTGAAAAGATGTACGGGGAAAGAGCTCAGAAAGGAAATTACTAATTACAAGGGGGCAGAGAAGACGTAATCATGAACGATTCTGAAAAGATTAAAGCACGTTTACTCCGACTGGAACACTACGTTTGGGTGTTAGCAGCGGTGTGGACGATTGTCGTCGCCGCTTCCCTGGTGTGGAACTTGTTCCAAATAAAAAAGGAGATTTTGGAAGAAGCGCGCATTCAAGCACAGGTCGCTTTCGAGAAAGACATCGTATACCGCCAGTGGAATGCCGGGCACGGTGGTGTCTACGTGCCAGTAACCGAAGAAACGCAGCCTAACCCCTATCTGTCAGACATGCCTGAGCGAGATATCACGACGCCATCGGGCAAACGGCTAACGTTGATGAACCCGGCCTACATGACGCGTAAAGTTCATGAACTGGCAAAGGAGAAATACCGTGTTTTGGGACACATCACAAGCCTGAATCCCATCCGCCCTGAGAATGCTCCCGATCCGTGGGAGACCAAAGCCCTCCAAGCCTTCGAGCGTGGAGAGATCGAAATCAGTTCAGTCGAAGAGATAGAAGGCAAAGAGTACATGCGTTTAATGCGTCCTTTAATTGTTGAGAAGGAGTGTCTGAAATGCCACGCTAAACAGGGATACCACGAGGGAGACATCCGGGGCGGGATCAGCGTTTCGATCCCCATGGCACGCCTGCGGGCCAGTGAGCATCGCCACATCCTAACGTTCGCGCTGGTACACGGCTTAATATGGCTCACTGGTCTGAGCGGGATCGTTCTGGGGACGCGATGGCTGAGACGGAGCGAACAGAAGCGCAAGCTGGCAGAGGCAGAAGTAAAAAAAGCCAAGGAAGCCGCCGAAGATGCCAGTCGCCACAAGTCAGAGTTCCTGGCCAACATGAGCCACGAACTCAGGACCCCTTTAAACTCCGTCCTTGGCTTCTCCGAGGTCTTGATTGACGGCATGGCAGGGGAGCTAAATGAAAAGCAGGCCAGGTATATAAACAACATCCTTACAAGCGGAAAGCATCTACTAAGTCTCATCAATGACATCCTGGACCTCTCAAAGGTGGAAGCAGGGAAGCTGGAGTTTCAACCTGAGGAGTTCAGCCTTTCTGAAGCCTTAAAAGGGGCTATTACCCTGGTCAGGCCTCTAGCATCCAAGAAGGGTCTCAAAATGGAACTTGAAGTGGACGAGAGGCTCAGCACCATAAATGCTGATCCCGTCCGCTTCAAGCAGATAATGAACAACCTTCTATCGAATGCCATAAAGTTTACACCAGAAGGGGGCCGGGTGCGCATTGCTGCGCACTTAGTCCGAAGTCCAATGTCCGAAGTCCGAAGTCAAGAAGTAGCTCAGGGCTTAAGCCCTGAGCTACGGACCACGGACTACGGACAATTCATCCAAATCTCGGTGAGCGATACTGGCATAGGCATAAGGCCAGAGGATATGCCCAGGCTGTTTCAGGAGTTTGTCAAACTGGATAGCACCTATGCCAAAAAGCACCAAGGGACGGGCCTGGGCCTAAACCTCACTAAAAGGCTGGTGGAACTCCATGGAGGCCGTATCTGGGCGGAGAGCGAAGGGGAGGGAAGGGGGGCTACGTTTACATTTATGCTTCCCCTGGGCCAGGGCGATTAGCATATAGCAGATGGCTGATAGCAGATGGCAAACCGTAACTCAACGCTTTAGCGTTGATACTGATACATCAAGGCTAAAGCCTTGAGCTACCAAGGACCACGGACAACCTCATTACGTTTTAATCCCCTTTGAATTTTCGTGCTTGACAAAATAGGCCCTCTTGTGCTAATTTTTACATGCCCAGGGGGAGGGGCATTTTTTCCGCCTGATTCTCTTTAAAAGCCAAGAAAGGAACCAATTAAGCCTCGCAGACCGCCTGGCCTGCGGAATTCAAAAAAATAAATCAAGGAGGTGCGGATAGAGAGGATTTGACCGTTTGTCACCGGGATTGGTCTTTCCTTAGAAAGGAGGAGGGACATGGGTAAGAAGTCCTGGCTCATAGAGGAGAAGCGATTCGCCTGGCAGGAGCCCACAGGGAAGA
>JACRGL010000075.1 GCA_016212365.1 Candidatus Methylomirabilota bacterium
TCCTTTTTTCAACCCCCTATTTGCGATAACCCTTGTCTGGAAGACCTGGGGATGCAGGTATCAACTCCTGATCAGTCCTTGTTAGCGCCTGTGGTCCGTGATTACGCCAGCACCCTCCAATTAGATATAACCCTGAATTTCCCATCTAATCACTTTTCTAAACCCCGCCAGGAAAGGGGCATCCATATCCACGTCTTTTGCCTCCCTATCAGGCCGAATTGGTTTGGCCTCTTCCCAAGGGTCCCCCTGATAAAGATGCCCTTTGCCTTCGGCTACCGCCTGGCGGAAGGGGCCCAGCTAGCCTTTGCCCCAGGGAGCGGGCTGGGAAGGGGTAAGATCCTCTACGACCCAGAAGGGAGGGCCGTGGCCGAGATACTGGGCACTAACGTCTATGTCCTTTTTGAGCTGGGCCGACAGGGAAACCTCGCCCCCTTACTCCTCCGGAAGGTCCTCGACCTGGCCTTGCAGGCCATGACCGAAGACCTGGCTCGCCTGAGCTCCTATAACCCGGAACGCCTCGGGGTCACCCTGGACCATCTCCGAAGGGACACCGAGGCCCAGGATCACAGAAGAAAGGCGGAAGTTCAGGCCGAGGTCCGCAAAAAATACTGGGAGGAGTGTAAGGGCCGGTTCCAGGACGAGGCCCTCTTTCTGGAGAGGGAAATCAAGGCAGTGGAGGAGACCATCGAAGAGTACTCCCTCCTCATCACCGCAGAGGCCCAACGCCTGAAAGAGTCCAGGAAGCGGCTTAAATTCCTGCAAGGGACCCAGGAAGAGAGCGAAATCTATAAAAAGGAGTTCGACTGTCTATTGGAGATTCCCGAGGTGCGAGAGGTTCTAGTTCAGAACTGGGTGGTAAGCATATTTACCGATACAATTTTTGCCGAACACGGAAAGAGACTTTATAAGCTGGGGAGCTTCCGTATTAATGTTCACTTTAACGGCCAGCTAGCAATAAAGAATCTCACGGATCCTTATGGTTTTTATGATCACCCCCATATATGGGACGGAAAGCCTTGCCTGGGCAATATAAGGGTGGGGCTGGCCAAGCTGATCGGGGAATTTCAACTGATGGCCGCAGCCCAGGTCCTCATCGATTTCTTAAAGACCATCAATCCTAAGGATTGGTATACGCCTATAGAAAACTGGCAGGAGATGCCCCAATGAATCCGGACCCTATTTCCCAGATTCTCATCACCCCGGAAGCCTTCCAGAGGCTTAAGTTCTGTATCGAGATCTGCCCCTCCGAGATCAGCGGCTTGGGAAGGGTAGAGCCCTATGAAAATAATCTCTTAATATCCGAAGTCTTTATCTTAAAGCAAAAGGTCTCTTCTTCGGACACGGAGCTTGACCCGGAGGGGGTATGCCAACTCTTGAGCCGGTTTATCCAGGAGGGCCGTGACCCTTCCTCAATTCGGCTCTGGTGGCACAGCCATGGAGAGATGGATGTTGAGTGGAGTGACACCGACGAAAAGACCATCCATTCCTTCAATGGGGACTATATGGTCTCGGTGATGGGGAACAAGCAGGGCCAATTCCTCTGCCGGCTTGATTTCTTTAGTCCAGAGCGGCGCGTGATGGAAGGCCTTCCCCTCGTTCCTTTGGCTGAGGATGGGGGGAGTGACGAGCTCGCCCTCCGTGAGTCTATAGAGGCGGAGATCCAAGAAAAGGTAAGGGCCATCTTCCCTATTGAACATCTCATAACCGGTTCAGAACTCCCTAACCCAATCCTGTATCTGGAGTATCAATTGCCGCTTAAGAAGAAATAAAAGACTAGAGGACGCGGTGGACCTTTTCCGGCAGATGGATATAGTAAAGGAGGAGGCGCTGGAGGCCCCCATTGTGGTCATTGGCTGCGGGGGGATAGGCTCCTTTGTAATCCTGGCCCTGGCCAAGATGGGGTGCTCGACTCTTACTATTTACGATGACGATCGGGTAGAGGAGCACAACATCCCTAACCAGCTCTACCGCCTGGAGGATATAGGGAGACCAAAGGTCGAGGCCCTTGCAGGGGTTGTAAAGGCCTATACTGGCCTTTCATTAGAGGCCCGCCCTGAAAGGTTTGATGGACAGAGGCCCCAGGGTATGGTTATTTCAGCGGTGGACTCCATGCAGGCCCGGCGCCGGATCTGGGATAGGTCCGTCAGGTACAGGGCAGGCGTGCCCTTATACATTGATGCCAGGATGGGGGCTGAGGTAGCCCGAATCTATACTGTCCAGCCTGCCGACCCTGACGATGTGCGATTCTACGAGGCCACCCTCCACGGGGATGAGGAGGCCTTACGGCTCCCCTGCACGGCCCAGGCCATAATCTATACCGGTTTTTCCATCGCCGGCTTGATCGCCAATCAGGTGAAGAAGTTCGTCATGGGGGAGGCCCTGAAAAGGGAAATCATTTTTGATCACAAGACCCTGACGCTGGTAGCAAGCTAAAAACAGCCATCAGCCTTCAGCAGTCAGCAATCAGAAATGTAGGGGTGGCATTTATGACACCCGAAAATAACGGGCTTGATAAATCAAGCCCCTACTACAATCAGATAAGGCTTTCAGAGTTTTGAAAGATGCTAAAAACTAAACAGAAAGGAGGGAGATAAGATGAGCCGGCAGCTATTAGATCAGAAGGAGCCTATCGCGGTAAAGGTGGTAATGCTGGGGAAGAGTGCCCAGGAGTTTGTCCGGGATGAGCCCTTTACCCTGAGCAGTCTCCTTACCGAGATGGGGATCGATGGCCAGATGGAGGCCAGGGTCAATGGGCAACTGACCGAAAAGGGGCGTGTCCTCAAGCCCGGGGACCTCGTCCTTTTAGTGCCCAAAATAAGGGGGGGGTGAAATTGGAAAGTTTTCATTAGGGGCAGGGATGGAGACATTCCTGCCCCTCATCTTTTCCTTCTTTTATCTAAGGACCTTTTGCCCTACAGCAATAAAAATACTCACCCTTGCCCCTTCCCCCGCTTCGGAAGTAGCGCAGCATTCAGAGCCGACGCAGTCTACCTCCACAGAGGTAAGCCCTGCCCCTTCAAACCAGCCCTTTACATCAGCCCTTTCAAAGCCGAGCCAGACATCGTGGAGCTCGGTGCGCATCCATTCGTGCTCGTGCCTGTCGCCATCGGTGATTACCAGCCAGCCTCCGGGCTTTAAGATGCGGGCCATCTCCCGGATGGCCTTTTGAGGATCGAAGGCGTGGTGCAGCACCATGTTGGCAAAGGCCACGTTCACTTCGTTATCCGGGAGGGGTAGTCTTTCCAGAATTCCCTGCTTGTATTCCACATTGCCGATGCCCAGTCTGGTCATATTGCAAGCCATCTCCTTCAGCATTTCCGGCGATTGGTCGAGGGCAATAACCTTAGAGACATGAGGGGCAATTCCTTTTGTGATGAAGCCGGTCCCTGCTCCGATGTCCGCCACTACCATATCAGGGGAGAGGGGGACCTTTTTCCTGGCCGCTACCAGGATAGATTCGTCGTAATAGCTCTTCTGGAGCTCATCCCAGCGGCTAGCCACCTGGTTGAAGTAATCTCTGCTACCGGTAGTTTCCTTCATCTTATTAAATCCCATTTTTTGAAAGTGTTTAATTACCTAAGATTTTTGCATGGGCTTTATTGCCTTTATATTAATACTATAAACCTTTCCCGGCTCCCGATGGCTGCCCTTGGACACGACCTGGAGGGATTGAAATCCGGCCTTTCTGATCTTTTCCAGGTACTCCCTATCTTCCAGGGCCCCTGCGATACAGCGAGCCCAGGCATCCATGTCCTTCCTGGCCTCCTCGGGTAGCTTCCCCTTAGAGACTATATCTGAGACCACCACCCTGCCCCCCGGCCTCAGGACCCGGAAGGCCTCTTGGAAGACCCTGCCCTTATCCGGGGAGAGGTTGATGACGCAGTTAGAGATAACTACATCAATAGATTCATTTTCCACAGGCAGGTTTTCGATCTCCCCAATCCTGAATTCCACATTATCAAGCCCCATGGCCTTAGCATTCTCCCTGGCCCTCTGAATCATCTCTTCGGTCATGTCTATTCCGATTACCCTCCCTTTTGGTCCCACTTTTCTGGCGGCCAGCAGGACATCAATACCACCCCCTGACCCGAGGTCCAGGACTACTTCCCCTTCCCTTAGGTCAGCCAGTGCAGTAGGGTTCCCGCAGCCTGCCCCGGTGGCTATGGCCCCTTCAGGGACCATCTCAATCTCTTCCGTGGTATATCCCATCCCTGCAAGATGAGCCCCTTTTTTAATCAATTCATGATCCCTTGGAGATAGAGGTTCCACAATCACCTATTGTCTGCCAAGGGCCAAGGCTTCCTCCATAATTTTCCCACCAGCGCTGGTGCCAATACGGTTAGCGCCAGCCTCAATCATCTTCATGGCTTCATTGTAAGTGCGGACCCCTCCAGCAGCCTTTACCCCGATCCCAGGCCCTACTACCTGCCTCATTAAGGCCACGTCTTCCACCGTCGCACCCCCAGGGCCAAATCCGGTGGATGTCTTCACGAAGTCGGCCCCCGCCTCTTTGGCCAGGGTGCAGGCCTTTACCTTCTCCTCTTCGGTAAGGAGGGCAGCCTCAATGATTACCTTGCAAATAGCCCCTTTTCCGTGGCAGACATTCACTACCCCTTCAATATCCCTTTTCACTAAGGCATAGTCCCCGGACTTTAAGGCCCCTACGTTAATTACCATGTCTATCTCTTCTGCCCCAAAGCGAAGGCACTCTCTGGCCTCGAAGACCTTTGCCTCAGGGAGGGTAGCCCCTAAGGGGAAGCCCACCACGGTGCAGACCTTGACAGGCGAGCCGAGAAGAAGATCAGCGCACAATTTGACATATGTTGGATTCACACAAACAGCAGCGAAGCAATATCTTCGGGCCTCCTCGCACAAGTTAACGACCTCCTCCCGCATGGCCCCTGGCTTCAGGAGGGAATGGTCAATCATCCTGGCTAGATCCTTTGGCTCCATTATCCATTAGAAATATAGGTAATTATTCCTATCAATTAAAAAATAATGGCCTGCCTATCCGAGAGCTGATGGTTACAAAACAGTTACGATTAGGGAAAACTAGGGGGTGGCTCAGGATGGAGGTTTTCAGCGAGTCGTTGATTTATTTGGTGCCGGGGGAGGGAGTCGAACCCTCATGGAGCAAAGCTCCGCGGGATTTTGAGTCCCGTGCGTCTACCTGTTTCACCACCCCGGCAGGCAAAATAATATACTCATAGTTATCCCCACAGCTCTAGTTCTACCCTTAACCCTACTGGGGAGGCTCCAGAACCAGATCCGAGGGACCTCACGATATCTGCAATGCGATCCAAGTCTTCCTTTCTTGGATCCACGAAGTCGAGTCCCGATTTATAAATGAGAGCCCTCTCCCCCTTCTCCGTTTTTGCAGAGTGGCTGACGAAGCTCCGGACCACCCGGCACTTCATAGCGAGTTCCTTTTTCTCTGTGTAAATCGTTAGAGTATAAATACTGCCTAGATGCAAAACGTGGGAGTGCTCCACCAATGCGCCGGTAGTGCTCAAATTCAGCAACGAGGCCTCTATGACCGCCCTGATGCTGCTCCCCACCTTGCCCATCACCTCAACCCTGGGGGACCTCCTCTTTTCCAGAAACCTATTTTCCATTATTTACCCTACAGGTTTTCATTAACTGCGATGAGTCTAGCCCATAATCCGTAATGAATCTTTCATAGGGCGGGACAAGAATGTCCCGCCTATCGTGACGGGTGAAATAATAATTCGCACCGATAAGCGGGGTTTTCCAACCCCGCTAAGATTTGGTTACGGATTATAGTCTAGCATTTTATCCTTGACAATTAAAGGGTTTCTTCGCTATAAGAAGTTAACATTTAAACTAAAGCGGGGCTGTGGCGCAGTTGGGAGCGCGCGTGACTGGCAGTCACGAGGTCACGGGTTCAAATCCCGTCAGCTCCACCACAGGAACTTTAAGGAAAACCCGGCGGGCGTTTTCCTTTTTTATTTTACCAAGAATAGCCCTCGAAAGGATTTCATGCATCAGGCCGCTTATAAAGGCTATCTGTTGGCTATGGGCGCCGCCCTCCTCTGGGGGACCCTGGGTATTTTAGGAAAGTGGCTTTATGGATACAATCTGGATCCCCTAACGGTGGTCTTCTTCCGGGCTTCCCTCGCTTTCCTAGCACTACTGCTTGGCCTTTTACTTTTCCGCCCCCACCTCCTTCAGGTCGCAAAGAGGGATATAGCCTTCTTTGCCCTCTATGGCCTGATTAGCATAGCCCTTTTTTACGTCCTTTATTTTTACACCCTCTTTCTCACCTCGGTGGCGATAGCAGTGGTCCTCCTCTACACCGCCCCCATCTTCGTGACCCTCATCGCCCGCCTGACCTTCCAGGAACCCTTGACCCCCCTCAAGTCTGCGGCCTTGATTGTGACCTTCCTGGGTTGCATCCTGGTGGTCCGAGCCTATAATCCCTCTGAGCTGCGCCTTGCCTGGCCCAGCCTTCTCACCGGCCTTGGTTCCGGTCTCACCTATGGCCTTTTCAGCATCTTTGGCAAGAAGGCCCTGGACCGCTATAAGCCCCTCACCGTCCTTACCTATGCCCTCGGCTTTGGGACCCTCTTCCTGGCCCTCCTCCAGCGGCCTAGACAGCTCTTACAAATCGAATTACCACCTCAGGCTTGGCTCCTCCTCATCGTCCTGGCCCTGGGGCCCACCCTTCTGGCCTTTGCCTTTTATACCTCGAGCCTCCGCTATCTCCAGGCCAGCGTGGCCTCCATCGTCTGCACCATAGAGCCGGTGACTGCGGCAAGCCTCGCTGCCCTGGTCTTGGGGGAACGGCTCCTCCCCGGCCAGCTCCTGGGGATGGTCTTGGTAATTCTGGGGGTGGCAGGACTCCAGCTCCGGTCGAATCAGGGCCCTTGACGGACTCACAAGGCCTCTTTCTCTATCTGGACCCTGGCGGCCCGGCGGAGGCCCTCCAACCAGGCCTGGAAGAGCTGTTCCTGCTTCTCGACGAGGAACTGTCGCTTCCAGGTCTCCTTCTCCTTTTCATACTGCCCTTCGTCAGCGGGCTTCCGCTCCAGGAGGCGGAGGAGGTAAAGGCCCTTCTCCCCCTGAAGGGACACACCCACCTCCCCTTTTCCTAGGCCGAAGGCCGCCCGGGAGAAGGCCCATGCCTCGGGGACTCCCTTAATCGGTTCTCCATGAGCGAAGAAGTCGGTAGTCACAGGGGAGAGCTTCTCCTCAGCCAGGACCCTGGCCCAGATCTCGCCGCTTTTCAGCCTCTGATAGAGCTTCTCCGCCCGCTCCTTGGAATTAGGTGGGGAGGGAAGAAAGACGTACTCCGCCTTTACCCTCTCCCGGGCCATGAGATAGGATTCCTTGGCCTCCCTTTCCGAGACGACCGCGACGCCCTTTATGAGATCCGCCATTTTTTGGTAGAGGAGGTCCTGCCGGAGGCCCTCTTCGAACCTCTCGGGTGTCAGGCGATTCAGGCTCAGGACCTTTAAGTAACGCTCCTTGCTAAAGGCCCCTTTCTCAGCGAAGGCAGGGTAGCTCCTGATCCACTGGGCAAGCTCCCCATAACCCACCGAAAGCTTCATCCTCTTAGCCTCTTGGAGGACCAGTCGACGGTCAATCAGTTCCTGGAGGACCTTCTCCTTCAGATTAAGCCTCTCAAGGACCTTCTCATCAAACTTATCGCCGTAAAGTCGCTGGTAGAACTGATAGTAATCCCTATAGGCCCTTTGGAATTCGTCCCAGGAAATGGGCTCCCCCGCCACCCTGGCCACCATTGCCGCCCGGCCTCCCCCCGAGCTTGATCGCCAGCCCCAGACCAGGAAGGTAGTGCCTATAAAGGCAAAGATCACTAGCCAAAGGGTGAGGCTCAGGGATTTTACATTATCGCGCATAGTCTTGAGCATGGGGGTATCCTCTAAATGCAAAAATATGGTCAAAGCTTGAATCGGGATTAATATACACAAAACAGGGGGAGGAGGCAACCTTTTTCTCCCCCTCACCCTCCCCCTCTCCCCTGGGGGAGAGGATTGAGGTGAGGGGATAAACTCTACTGAAGACTGTAGACTGAGGACTGTAGACTAGGTAGGAGGGGCAGGACAAAGCTGAACTTGCTTCCCTTTCCTTCGCCCTCACTCTGGACCCAGATGGAGCCCCCGTGCATTTCGATAAGCTGCCTGGTGAGGGCAAGGCCCAGGCCCGTCCCTTCAAACCGGCGGGCGAGGGAACCATCCACCTGCTGGAAGGGGAGGAAGATCCTCTCCTGGTCCTCGGGCTTTATGCCTATTCCTGTGTCATGCACGGCAATTTCTACGAAATCGCCGTGCCGTTCACGGTTGACGGTTGACGGTTCACGGAATCTTTCCATCCCGTCAACTGTGAACTGTGAACCGTGAACTAGGTGCGCGGTGACCCGCACAGAACCACCAGAAGGAGTAAACTTCACAGCATTTGAGAGGAGGTTATACATGATCTGCTTGAAGCGGACAGGATCAGCGGTAATGGATATATCCCCTTCCATTTCCAGGTCCAGGGAAAGGTTCTTTTTATCGGCCTGGGGCCTTATAATGGTAAGGGAGTCCTCCAGGGCCTTTGCCAGAGAGAACTCCTCAAGCTGGAGATCCATCCTTCCCGCCTCTACCTTTGATAGGTCAAGGAGGTCATTTATTAGCTGAAGCAGGTGCTTTCCACTAATAAGAATGTTGCTCACATATCTGGCCTGCCTTTCGTTGAGGTCTCCGAATTTCAAATCGGTCAGTATCTCAGAGAAGCCTATGATGGAGTTCAAGGGGGTTCGGACCTCATGGCTCATGTTGGCGAGGAATTCAGATTTATGGCGGGAGGCCTTTTCTAACTTGACATTGGTTTCCTCCAGCTCCCTTGTCCTCTCCCTTACCATCTCCTCAAGGCTCAAGGAGTATTCTTTTAAGCCCTGATAAAGCCGGGCATTCTCTATGGCAATTCCGGCCTGGTCAGCAAAGGTGGAAAGGAGCTCGATTTCCTCTTCAGAAAAGGCGTGGGGCTCTTTTGTGTAAATATTAAGGACCCCTATGGTCTTTTCCTTGACTATAATGGGCACCCCCAGGTAGGAAACAGACCCATACTTTCTGTGCAGCTCTCGATTGGCTGCCCTTGGGTCAGAGGCTATATCAGGCACTGAGAGGGGCCTTCCCTGGGTTGCAACTATCCCGGCAAGGCTCTCGGAGACTTTTGTCCTCCCTATTCGGCCTAACTCTTCAGGAAA
>JACRGL010000007.1 GCA_016212365.1 Candidatus Methylomirabilota bacterium
GGGACCCCTGATGATGCAGTGATTGTCATAAATACCCCTGAAAGCCCGACCGAGGTAAGAGAGAGGTTGAAAATCCAGAGGAGAAAGCTATTTACAGTAGATGCTACCAGGATCTCCCTGGACACCCTGGGAAGGTCCTTTCCCAATACGCCCATGATGGGGGCCCTGGTCAAGGCAACGGGAATCTTGAAACTGGAAAGTGTCCTTTCAGAGATAGAAAAGGCCCTAGGGAAGAAGTTCTCCCAGAAGGTGGTCGAGGGTAACCTGGAGTCCGTAAGGCGAGCCTACGAGGAGGTGAAAGGGGAATGAGCGAGGAGCTCAAGGGTTGGACAGAGATCCCCATCGGAGGGGTTATCCTGGAGGCGGGAAGCTCCCATGAATACAACACGGGAGGCTGGCGGACCTTCAGGCCTATACTGGATCGCGAGAAATGTACCGATTGCATGATCTGCTGGTGGTACTGCCCGGACACCTGCATCCTGGTGGCGGAGGGGAAGATCCTGGGCTTCGACCTGGATCACTGCAAAGGCTGTGGCATCTGCGCGGAAGTATGCCCCCCCAAGATCACGGCCATTACCATGATCGAAGAGACGGAGGCCGAGCACCTCTATGGCATGGTGGGAATATATGAAGGGAAGAAGTGAGGAAAGCGAGGGACAAGATGGCAAAAGTGGTAGCTTACACCGGCAACATGGCCGCCGCTGAGGCCATGCGCCAGATAGACCCTGAGGTCTGCGCCGCCTACCCCATTACTCCTTCTACAGAGATAATGCAGATCTTCGCCCAGTTTGTGGCCGATGGTCAGGTGAGTACCGAGCTGGTGCCAGTAGAGTCGGAACACAGTGCCATGAGTGCCTGCGTAGGAGCGGCAGCGGCCGGAGGGCGGGTAATGACGGCTACCTCCTCCCAGGGGCTAGCCCTCATGTGGGAGATCCTTTATATCGCCGCCAGCCTGCGCCAGCCGGTGGTGATGGCTGTGGCCAACCGGGCCCTGAGTGGGCCCCTCAATATTCATGGGGACCACAGCGACACTATGGGGGCCAGGGACTCAGGATGGATTCAACTTTACTCCGAGAATGCCCAAGAGGCATACGATAATCTTATTCAGGCCGTCCGCATTGGGGAGCATCCCAGGGTGCGTTTGCCCGTCATGGTTTGCTACGATGGGTTCATTATTAGCCACTCCATTGAGCGGATGGAGCTCTTGGAGGATGAGGAGGTTAAGGGGTTCATCGGCGAGCACCACTCCCTTTATCCCCTCCTTGACGTGGATAACCCAATGACCCATGGGCCTGTGGATCTGCAAAACTATTATACCGAGCATAAGCGGCAGCAAGTGGAGGCCATGAAGCACGCTGGGCATGTAATCCTGGAAGTTGGGGCAGAGTATGGCCGGCTGGCCGGACGCCCTTATGGCCTATTTGAGAAATACCGCCTGGAAGATGCGGAGCTAGGGGTAGCGGTATTGAGTTCGGCCGCCGGGACCACCAAAGAGGTGGTGGACGAGCTCCGATTGCGAGGCGTAAAGGCAGGGGCCCTCAAGCTCAGGGTATTTCGACCCTTCCCGGCAGCAGAGCTGGCGAAGGCCTTGTCTGGCCTTAAGGCGGTGGCTGTCCTCGACCGGGCCGATTCCTTTGGCGCAATGGGTGGCCCCGTCTTCATTGAGGTGCGTTCCGCCCTTCTAGGACTCCCGAAGCCACCCCTTTGCATTAACTATATCTACGGCCTGGGTGGTCGTGACCTCTTGATGGTCGACATAGAGCGGGTCTACGATCGTCTGGCGGAAGTAGCCAAGACGGGAAAGGTGGAGCCCCTTCACGACTATCTTACTGTCAGGACTTAGGAGGAGACCATGGCTGTTACTAAAGAGGCACCAAAGAAGGCCCCTTCCCTTAAGGACCTTTCTTATAAGCAAGACCTCTTTGCTGGAGGTCACAGGCTTTGTGCGGGATGCGGCATCCCCCCTATCGTCCGCCAGACCCTGCTGGCCTCGGACTATCCGGTGGTGGTGGTCACTGCCACGGGCTGCCTGGAGGTGGGGACCAGCATCTTTCCCTACACCTCCTGGCGGGTGCCCTGGATCCATTGTGCCTTTGAAAACGCTGCCTCCACGGCGAGCGGCATCGAGTCCATGTATCGGGCCCTAAAGAAGAAAGGGAAGATCGACCAGGAGATCCGCTTTATCGCCTTCGGTGGAGATGGGGGCACTTACGACATCGGGATCCAGGCCTTATCCGGGGCCCTGGAGAGGGGCCACCGCTTCCTGTATATCTGCTACAACAATGAGGGTTATATGAATACCGGGATCCAGCGCTCGAGCGCAACCCCTCTGGGGGCTGATACTACCACTAGTCCGGTAGGGGAAGTGATCCCTGGAAAGCGGGAGTTCCGCAAGAACCTGACGGCCATCGTGGCTGCCCATGATATCCCTTACGTGGCCCAGTCGGCCACCATCCCTGCCAGGATTATGGACCTTGTGACCAAGGTGCGGAAGGCCCTGGACGCCGATGGCCCCTCCTTTATTAATGTCCTCTCCTCCTGTGACCGGGGCTGGAGACACGATCCCGCCGACACAATCAAGATCACCCAACTGGCAGTGGATACCTGCTACTGGCCCCTTTACGAGGTGGAGAACGGCAAGTGGAAGCTGAACTATAAGCCTAAGGAGAAGAAGCCCGTTATTGAGTGGCTTGCAACTCAGGGGAGGTTCAAACACCTATTAAAACCGGAAAACGCTGATATAGTCAGGCGGCTGCAAGAGAAGATCGACCGGGATTGGGAGTTCCTCCTTAAGAGGTGTGCGGAGTGAGGGCATCGCTAGGGAGACACCGGGCCTTCCAGAGGACCGTGGTGACCTGCGGTTCTGAAAAGGGGTAACCCAGGAGGATGCAGGAGAGCACCGGGCGTGAATAGATCGACATTCGATCTCATCATCTTTGGAGAGGAGCTCGAGCGGATAAACACGTGCCTATCAAAGCTCTGCGCCGATGCCAAAGGAAAGGCGATCTTTTTAGTAGATAAGAACGGCCAGCTCATATCCTCTTGCGGGGAGACCGAAGGCCTGGACACCACTTCGCTGGCCTCTCTTACGGCGGGGAATATAGCCGCCAGCGGGGGATTGGCTCGGCTTTTGGGGGAGAGAGAATTTTCCATTCTCTTTCACGAGGGGGAGCGAGACAACCTGCACATCTCTCTGGTTGGGGAGTTGGCCATCCTGGTGATCCTCTTTGATCGGCGATCGTCCCTGGGCTTGGTGCGCCTTCGGGCCAAGCGGGCTACTGAGGACTTAAGCCAGATCTTTGATAATCTCCTGGAGAGGATGGAGCAAGAGAAGGGGCGAGCCAAGGCCCTCTTCCTTTCCCATTTCGGCGAAGTCACCGATGCGGATATCGACAACCTCTTCAGGAGCCGAGGCTAGCGGATGTCCTTCATCAACTATGCCGCCCGAGAGATAAACTGCAAGCTAGTCTATTATGGGCCTGGGCTTGGCGGCAAGACTACTAACCTCCAGCACATCTACAGGAGGGTGGACCCTGGCTCCAAAGGGAAGCTCATTTCGTTAGCCACCGAGACAGAACGGACCCTTTTCTTCGACTTCCTGCCCCTGGAGCTAGGGAGCATAAAGGGCTTCAAGACCCGGTTTCACTTATACACAGTCCCAGGGCAGGTCTTCTATGATGCCAGTCGTAAGCTCATCTTGAAGGGGGCTGACGGGGTGGTCTTCGTGGCTGACTCCCAGGTGGAGCGCATGGAATCGAACATCGAGAGCCTGCAAAACATGGAGATGAACTTAGCGGAGCAAGGGATTAACGTAGAGAAGATTCCCCTAATCTTTCAATACAACAAGCGGGATCTGCCGAACATCGTTACGGTGGACGAGTTACAAAAGAGCTTAAATTCCCGGAATCTTCTATGGTTTGAGGCCATTGCCATTCAGGGGCTTGGGGTATTCGAGACCCTGAAGGCCGTCACCAAGCTTGTGCTTTTGGAGCTGAGGAAGAAGGAATAGCCTTATTATAGCCCTATTCCCGGTAGCTCATTGAGATTCCCCGGTAGCTCAATGGTGGAGCGAGCGGCTGTTAACCGCTAGGCTGTAGGTTCGAGTCCTACCCGGGGAGCCAGATTGGAGGCTCACACAAACCGTGTGAGTTTTGAATAGATAAGGCTATTTCAGGGACTTCGTAAAGGCTTAACTTTACC
>JACRGL010000076.1 GCA_016212365.1 Candidatus Methylomirabilota bacterium
GCAACCCTCTCCCATCAAGGGAGAGGGGGAAATTAGGGATGTCAATGTCTATTTTTCGAAACCTCAGCCTAAGTAACGCGGCAAGCCAGAGGGCCAGGCCCCTGTGGGATTGCGGCACAGATTCTAAGGCTATTTGGCTTCGTCCTTGACCATCCGGCCATCCTGGAGGAGGATTATCCTTCGAGCCCGCTGGGCCACCCGGGGGTTGTGGGTCACCACAATGACGGTGACGCCCTGCCGATTCAGGTTCTCAAAGATGCCCAAAATTTCATCCCCTGCGCGGCTGTCCAGGTTCCCGGTGGGCTCATCGGCTAGGACAATTCTAGGTCGGTTCACTATGGCCCGGGCAATGGCTACCCGCTGCTGCTCGCCCCCCGAAAGCTCCTTGGGCCTGTGCTCCAAACGTTCGGCAAGCCCTACCGCTGCAAGGGCCTCTTGGGCCTTCCTGCGCCTCTCTGATCGGGGCACAGCACCATAGATCAAGGGGAGCTCTGCGTTCTTTGTGGAGGAGAAGCGGGGTAGCAGGTTGAAGGTCTGAAAGACAAAGCCGATCCACTTATTACGGAGAAAGGCTAGCTGATCATCGTCCAATTGGCCGGTGTCCTGGCCTTCTAGAAGGTACCGGCCTGAAGTAGGTCGGTCCAGGCAGCCCAGAATGTTCATTAAAGTCGACTTTCCCGAGCCTGAGGGCCCCATAACCGCTAAAAATTCCCCCTCCCCCACCTGGAAGGAGACCCCTTCCAGGGCCCGGACCTCCTCCTCCCCCCGCTTAAAAATCTTTGTTACTCCCTGGAGCTCAATCATTCTATTAGCCATTAGCTATTAGCTATTAGCTATTAGCTAAATTAGGGGCCCTCCTTTATCTTTACGCGGGCCCCATCCTTCAGATTGGGGGCATCGGGATTGAGCACCACCAGCGTCCCCTCTGCCGGGCCGCCCTTTATCTCTGTGTAATTCCAGTTAGACTCGCCGACTTTCACCGGTACCAGGCGAGCCCGGCCCCCTTCCATTACATAGACCCACTTTTGCCCCTCCCGCTCTATTACGGCCTGGCTCGGGAGGTAGAGGACCCCCTTTAGGTCGGCGGCGATGACCTCGATGTCCGCAGACATTCCAGGCTTAATGACCGGTCTTTCCCCTTCCAGGGCTACTTTGATGGTGAAGGTCCGGGTCTCCTGCCGGGCCCCGGAAACCACAGGGGAAATATGGTATAGCCTTCCCCGGAATGCCCTCCCCGGAAAGGCGTCGAGGGAAACATTAACTGGCTGACCCACGCGAATTCGGCGGGCATCGTATTCATCAATAGTGGCCCGCACATAGAGCCTTGCCTCGTCCACCAGGGTGACTATAGGGGTCCCAACCGTCATAAGCTCCCCTTCACTCGCCCACTTCTTTGAGACCCGGCCCGAGATAGGGGCATGGACGGTAGTATACCCGAGTTGGGTCTCAGCCAGGGCCACTGAGGCCCCCGCCTGCTTGACCGCTGCCCTCGCCGCAGCCACTTCCTCTGCCTTTACAGCGTCCTGAGCCTTATCGGCCATAGCCGCCTCGTAAGCGGCCCGTGCCACCTCCAGTTCCACCTCCGCGGCGTCTAGTTGCTGAAGAGAGATGGCGCCTCGGGCATAGAGGTCCTTGCTGCGCTTCCAGTTGCGCTCCGCATTCTCCAAATTGGCCTTGGTTTTTGCAATCTGGGTCTCGACCTGGGTCTTTTGCATATCAACCCCGGCCTCGGCTTGTGCCAGCCGGGCCCTGGCGGCTGAGAGATTGGCCCGAGCCAGCTCAAGCTGGGCCAAGCCCTCCTTCTGATCGAGGAGGGCGATCCGCTCTCCTACCCTCACATAATCCCCCTCGTCCACTAGGAGCCGCTCCAGACGGCTTATTGCCTGCGAACTCACCTTCACCTCGGCCTCGGACTCAATGGCCCCCGTAGCTGTAGCGCTCACAGTGACGACCATCTCTCCTCTCTTCAGAGGGGCTACCCGGACAGTGACCACCGGTGCCTCCCAATAGAGATAGGAGGCCCCTGCCAGGGCAAGCAGCGCCAGTGGGCCCAAGGCCAGGATTAGCCTTCGGCGCTTTTCTTCAGGCCTCTTCGCAGGGCTCATCTTCCTACTGCCTTCTCCAGCCGGGCCTGGGCCACGGAGTAATCATAAAGGGATTCAAAGAAGAGGGTCCGGGCCTGGACTAAGGCCAGCCGGGCATCGAGGACCTCGGTGGCAGTGCCTACCCCATTCTCGTACCTCACCTGGGCCAGGCGCAGGCTCTCCTCCGCATGCTCCACGTTCTTAACTTGGGAAGTGATCCGCTCCTCCGCCTCCCGGAGGTTGAGGATCCCTTGCTCCACTTCTAGCTTTATCCGCTCCTGGAGTTCCTCTTTATTTATACCGACCCTCCTCAGCTCGATCCGGGCCTGCTCCACCTTGGAGGTGGTGATCAAGCCATCGAAGAGATTCCAGGAGAGGACAACTCCGATGTTCCAGCTCTCCCGGTAGGGGCCGTAGTCCTGGGACTGCTCTTGATAATTGGCGGAGATGTTAAAGCTAGGGTAATAGGCGGCCTGGACTACCCGGATCTCCCGTTCCCCTATCTCCTGGCGCAATAGGATCTGACGGATTTCAGGCCGGTCCTCTAAGGCCTGGGCGGTCTTCTGCTCCAGAGCCACTTCAACAGGCTGGTAGATGAGTTCCCCCACCACCTCCACCGGGGTCTTAAAATCCAATACTAGGACCTTTTTGAGGTTCTCCTTGGCCAGGGTCAGGCTATTTCTGGCCCTGATCAAGGCAGGCTTGGCATTGGCGAGCTCCACTTCCGCCCGCAGGACGTCGAACTTGGAGACCGTTCCCGCCTCGAAGCGGCTCCGGGCTATCCGCAGATGTTCCTCAGCGGTAGCCACCGCGTTTTCGCTTACCCCCACCCTCTCCTGGGCGAGGAGGACCTGATAGAAGGTCTCTTTTACCTGGAGGGCTACATCCTGTTCCACACGGCGAAGCTCCTCCTGGGCCACCTTTAAATTCGATAGGGACTGTTGGAAGGTCTCGTAATTCCGCCCCCCCGTGTAAAGGGGCTGAGTCAGGCCCAGCTTTCCCAGGAAGACCTCGTCAGCGGTTGTGGTCTCTGCCCTATGTCCCCCGTTCCTAGTATAGCTGCCAGTGGCGTCTAGTTTAGGGAGGAAGTTGCCCCGCGCCTCCTCCACCCTCTTCCCCGCCGTCTCCACCCCCTCCCTGGCCACCCGTATGTTCTGGTTATTCCTCATGGCCAGAGAGAGGCTCTCCTCTAAGGTCAGAAAGCGTGTGGGAAGGACC
>JACRGL010000077.1 GCA_016212365.1 Candidatus Methylomirabilota bacterium
AACCACACATCCAGGATGTCCGTCTCCTTAACGAATTCGGCGCCCCCACATTTAGGGCAGCGCGTCGCAGGGGGGAGCAGATCCTGGGCCGGTCGAGAATACCAGACGTCCGCCCCTTCCCGGGCCACCAGGCCGGCCACATAATCGATGACCCGCTGATCGAGGAGGAGGTATTTACACGAGGCACAGTAAAAGGCGGTTATGGGGATTCCCCAGGCCCTCTGGCGGGAGATGCACCAGTCGGGGCGATTGGCAATCATATTGTAGATGCGCTCCTCACCCCAGGGGGGGATCCACCTCACCTTCCTGATGTTCTCCAGGGCCTGAGACCGAAGCCCGTCCTTGTCCATGGAGATGAACCACTGCTCCGTGGCCCGAAAGATGGTCGGATTTTTGCAACGCCAGCAGTGGGGGTAGGAGTGGACGATCTTCTCCTCGGCCAGCAAAGTTCCATCTTGGCGCATCTTCTCGATGATGGGCTGATTAGCCTGGAAGACCTCCATCCCCCCGAAGTGCTCCACCTCAGGGACGAACTTCCCTCGATTATCAACAGGGTTATAAATGGGGAGCCCGTGCTTAAGGCCGGTCTCGTAGTCTTCGGTCCCGTGCCCCGGGGCCGTATGGACGCAGCCGGTCCCCTGATCGAGGGTAACATAGTCGGCCAGGAGTAAAAGGGAATTCCGCTCAATGAATGGGTGGGAGCAGAGGTACCCTTCCAAGAGGCTCCCCTTAAAAGTCTCCAGGACCCTATAGCTTCCGATACCGGCCTTCCTCATGGTCTCGTCGAGGAGCCCTTTGGCAACAATAAAGACTTCTGGGCCTGCTTCCACGGCCACATAGTCATACAGAGGATGAAGCGCTATAGCTAGGTTGGCGGGCAGGGTCCATGGGGTGGTCGTCCAGATGACCACGAAGGGCTTCTTACCGGCCAGGGAAGGCTTTAAGCCTTCCGGATAGGTCTTTATGGGAAACTTCACATAGACCGAGGGGGATTCGTGGTCATCGTATTCCACCTCGGCCTCGGCCAGGGCCGTCTGGCAGGAGGCGCACCAGTGCACGGGCTTGAGGCCTTTATAAACGATGTCCCGGCCCACGAACTTCCCGAACTCCCGGACAATGGTGGCCTGATAGTCCGGGGACATAGTTAAATAGGGGTTTTCCCAATCGCCAAAGACCCCCAGCCTCTTAAACTCCTCTCGCTGGATATTGACGAATTTGAGGGCATACTCCCGACAGAGCCTCCTCTTCTCCAGGGGGTCCATGTCCGCCTTGTCCTTACCGATCTCCTTGTCCACCTGATGCTCGATGGGGAGGCCGTGGCAGTCCCATCCCGGAACGTAGATTGCGTCGTAGCCGCCCATGGACTTGGATTTCACCACCACGTCCTTCAGGATCTTGTTCAGGGCGTGGCCAATGTGGATGTGGCCGTTTGCGTAAGGGGGGCCGTCGTGGAGGATCCAGCGGGGCCGATCTGCCCTCTTCTCCCGGAGCCTCCGATAGAGCCCCAGGCCCTCCCAAAACCGGAGGGTCTCGGGTTCCCTCTCAGGAAGATTTGCCTTCATGGGGAAGGCAGTCTTGGGGAGATTTAAGGAGGCTTTATAATCCATTGAATCTCCTAGATTAAAGGCCAAGGACCGACATAGAAACCGCCGAGTTGTTAAAAATTAACACCGTTAAAAGAGCTAAGTCAAGGAGAAAGTGAGAATTCAAAAGGGGCAGGCGCGCCTAATAAAGGAAGCGACGCATGCGGATGCCGAGGAGGAGGCCGATGGCCATCATGGTAGCCAGCATGGAAGAACCCCCATAGCTCATGAGAGGCAGCGGAATCCCCACCACTGGCATTATCCCCATTACCATACCTACATTAATTACTACCTGGAGGGTAATCATGCTCACTATCCCTATAGAAAGAATAAAGGCCAGGACGTCCTTGGCCTCCTTGGCGATATCCAGAGCCCTAGAGATGAGGGCCAGATAAAGGATGAGGATGAGGATGGAGCCCAAAAAGCCCCACTGCTCCGCCAGGACGGCAAAGATGAAGTCGGTATGGCTCTCCGGGAGAAAGTTGAGCTGGCTCTGGCTGGTGGCCAGGAAGCCCTTTCCCCAGAACCCCCCTGAGCCTACGGCGATCTTGGACTGTGTGATGTGATAGCCGGCCCCTAAAGGGTCCAGATTGGGGTTTAAGAAGACCAGGATACGTTGGCGCTGATAGCTCTTTAGGATGGACCAGAGGAGGGGGGCGGAAAGGAGCCCCCCGGCGATCAGGTAGAGGAGATGACGAGGGCGAAGCCCCACTAGTGAGAAGAGGGTGATGCTTATGAAGAGGAGAAGAAAGGCCGTCCCCAGGTCAGGTTGCTTTATGACCAAGGCCATCGGGGCCATGGTCATCAAAGAAGGGACAAGGAAGGTCTTGTACTTCCCCAGTTCCTCTTTATGGTCATCAAAGTAACGAGCCAGGGCCAGGATTAGAGCCAGCTTCACAAACTCCGAGGGTTGAAGGGTGAGGGAACCTAATTGCAACCAGCGCTGAGCCCCTAATCCCTGTTTGCCGAATAGATCTACCAGGAATAGGCCAAATATGGAAAGGCCATAAAAGGGGTAGGCGAAACGGGCTACGGTACGATAATTGAGGGTTGAGACGAGAAAGAGGGCACCAGAGCCTATGGCAAACCAGAGGAGCTGCTTAAGGTAAAAGACCTTTTTAAAAAGGGTAGCCGGGGAACTAGCAGTGCTGTAGATCCCAAAGACTCCCAAAAGGGCCAGGGCACAGGCAAAAAAGTAGAGGGAGAAATCGAAGTTGAGGAGCAGGCGCCGGTCAAACATCATAATAGCAGACCATGTTAATCGCCTATCTCCACGGGCTCTTTGGCCTCTGGGGCGACGGCCACCGATATCCCCTTCGGTGGCTTCAGGGCCGCCTCCAGGATGGCCTTGGCCACGGGGGCAGCAGCCACTCCACCAAAGCCCCCATTTTCTACGAGCACTACTACTGCTAGCTGAGGGTCATCGGAGGGGGCGAAAGCCACGAACCAAGCGTGGTCGCGGAGGTCTCGGCGAAGGAGTCGGCCATTGTCCTTCTTCCTTATTATCTGAGCGGTGGCCGTCTTCCCAGCCACGTCCAGTCCTGGAATGCGGGCCCTGCCTCCAGTGCCACCATCATTGACGGCCATCCACATCCCCTTCCGGAGGACGGCCAAGTTCTCGGGTTGGAAAGGGATCCGGCGGATCACCTCCGGTCCGTATTCCTCGACGACCTCGCCCTCGGTAGATATAACCTTCTTGAGGATCTGGGGTCGGTAGATGGTCCCTCCATTGGCGATGGCTGCCACGGCCTTCAAGATCTGGAGCGGGGTGACCGAGACAAACCCCTGGCCGATGGCGGCCTGGATGGTATTTCCCGGGAACCAGCGTTCCCTTCGAAAGTTGAGCTTCCACTCCGGGCTGGGGATAAGGCCCTTGGCCTCATCCCCCAGGTCCAGGCCAGAGGGCTCACCCAGGCCTAACTCGCGAGCTACACGGGCGATCTCTGTAATACCCGTCCGCAACGCTACATTATAAAAGTAGACATTGCAAGAAATAGCTATAGCTCGATAGAGATCAGAGGTGCCGTGGCCCTCTGGTTTCCAACAGGAGTATTCGAAGTTGCCAATGGAAAAGGAGCCATTACAGGTGAACTTGGTATCAGGGGTGATGGCCCCCTTTTCCAGGGCGGCTATCGTGGTAACCAGCTTGAAGATGGACCCTGGGGGATATTGGGCCTGGAAGGCCCGGTTTTGCAAAGGATGGCCGGAGTCTTCTAGAATCCGCTCCCAATCCGTTGGGCTGAGCCGGGCGGCGAAGAGATTGGGGTCATAGGCAGGCCGACTCACCATGGCCAGGATTTCCCCGTTCTTTGGGTTCATGGCTATAGCCGTCCCGCTCTTTCCGGCAAAGGCCTCCTCCACCACTTGCTGGAGGCGCCTGTCAATGGTGAGGACTAAATTGAATCCCGACTTAGGCTCGATCCTATCCACCAGGCGGACCCCCCTCCCCCTGGCATCCACCTCGATCTGATCCCCCCCCTCCACGCCCCGGATCATGGCCTCGTATTTCCCGTCCACGCCACTCTGGCCTAAGGTGTCCCCTGGGCGGAAGTCCTGGAACTCCTCCCGCCGGAGCTGGACCTGGCTGATTTCCCCAACATACCCCAGGAGTTGTGCTCCTAGCTGCCCTGAGGGATAGGAACGGACGGGCCGCACCTGGAGGCTCACCCCTGGGAGGTCGAGCTTCCGCTCCTCGATTATTATGGCCAGCCGGAGATCGATCTCCTTCCGCACAAGGACAGGCTGGTAAGGCCTGGCCCCTTGGATCTTGGAACGGACCTCTTCCTCTGGTACCCCTAAAATGCTGGAGAGGAGGGAGGAGGTCCCCTCCAAATCTTTTACGTCCTCCGGTATGGCCAGGACATCAAAGGAGGGGCGGTTTTCTACGATGACTTCTCCGTTTCGATCCAGAAGAAAGCCTCTGGGGCCCTGAGCGACTCGGAGGCGGAGGTGGTTATTCTGGGAGAGGCTATAGTAGCGCTCCCCCTCGAGGATCTGGAGGTCCCAGAGCCGGAGGATAAGGATGAGGAAGGCGCCCAAGACCAAGAAGGCTATCAGCTTGATTCTCCGGGTAAGGCCGTTAGTGGGGGAATGGCCATAGGTTTCAACTCTCATGGTGGACCTTACGGAGGGGAGGCGTCGAAAGGATGACCATAACCAAGAGACCTGCCAAGGTGGTGTAAATGGCCTCAGGGAGGATGAGCCCAAGGAGTGTTTCTAGGAAGGGCCGGGAGAGGCGGAAGAAATAGAGATTTAGGAGGGTGGCTAGCCCTGAGGCGCAAACGGCCAAAAATAGGAGCAGGGCCTGGGTCATAAGTTTAGATAGGTAAAGTTCCTTAGCCAGCTTGGCCAGTAGGAAGCCGACGAGGGAAAAGCTGAAGGCCCTTAGGCCCAGGGGGGAACCGGAGAAGGTATCCTGGTATATGCCCAAGAGGAACCCCATGGCAATAGCCGTTTCTGGCTCCGCGGGTAGGCTCAGGAAGAAGAGGAGGAGGAGGAAAAGGTCAGGGCCGATCCCGAGGATTCTAAAACTCTCGCCCCATGTAACCTGGAGGACAGTGATCCCTACTAGGGCCACCGGGAAGATCAGGATGCTCACCGGGTGACCTCCTGCTCTTTGCCTTGGAGCCATCGGACTTCGGCGCTGGGAACCTTAGTAAGGACTAAGACTTCCTCTAGGTGGGAGAAATCCACACTCAAGGACATCCGGGCCTCCTGAAAGAAAGACCCGCCCTTCCTATCCACTCGCTCGATCTTTCCGACGGGAATCCCTTTGGGGAAGACCCCCCCTAGGCCGGAGGTTACCACCCGGTCTCCCACCTCTACTTCGGCCATCAATGGTAGGTATCTCATTCGGGCTCGGGTGCCCAGCTCCCCGGTGACCAAGCCCATAACGCGACTGCGCTGGATGAGGGCGGCAATAGAGCTACTGGGGTCGGTGACAAGCTGCACCTTGGCTGCTCGAGGCATTACCTCCACTACCCGACCCACTATCCCTTCCGGGCTTAAGACGGGCATGTTTCGGCCAATCCCGTCCTCGGAGCCCTTATTGATGAAGATGGTCCGGAACCAGTTGGTGGAATCGGCCCCAATGACCCGGGCTGCCTTTAAGGGAAGGCGGGTCTCCTCCTTTAACTCCAGAAGGCTCCTTAACCGCTTTCCTTCTAAGGCCGACTCTTGTAAGGCATTAAACCTCTCTTTGAGGCTACTGATCTCCTCCCTTAGGCGGAGGTTTTCCTGTCGCACCTTTCGTAGATCCAGGTAGCCCTGCCAGAGGTGGGAGGCGGAGGTGGTAATGAGGTTGGTAAGCCGGAGGGCAGGGGTAATAGAAGCCACTAAGGCCCGCTTTATGGGGAGGACCAGGTCTCCCTGTTGGCGGGTTTGGAAGGTCATCAGGAGGAAAGATGCAAGGAGGGCCAGACCCAGGGCTGCCGTTCGGCGGTATTTGGTGAAGAGGCGTAGCATACGCCGCCCCCGCCTCTTTTAAGTCTCGAGGCAGATATTTCTCAAAAGGTCGAGTTCCTCAAGCGCCTTCCCTGTTCCCAGGACTGCGCAGGAGAGGGGGTCTTCGGCCACCCGCACCTTGAGGTGAGTCTCCAGGGATAGGAGGGTGTCCAGGCCATGGAGTAAGGAGCCTCCGCCAGCAAGGACGATCCCCTTCTCTGCAATGTCTGCAGCTAGCTCCGGAGGGGTTCGCTCTAATGTGCTCTTAACAGTGTCCACAATGGCATAGATGACGTCATGGAGGGCCTCGCGGATATCGCTATCGTTTATGGTAAGGGTTTTTGGGAGGCCATCCACCAGGTCCCGGCCCTTGACCTCCATCTTGCGCGGCTCATCGAAAGGATAGGCGGAGCCAATCTGGATCTTGATGTTTTCCGCGGTACGCTCCCCGATGAGCAGGTTATATTTCCGCTTGAGATACTGGATGATGGCCTCATCCATCTCGTCCCCGGCGATCCGAACCGTCTGGCTATTGACAATCCCAGAGAGCGAGATTACCGCCACCTCAGTGGTCCCACCCCCGATATCCACAATCATGTTGCCGGAGGGCTCTTGTACGGGAAGACCGGCACCGATGGCCGCTGCCATGGGCTCTTCTATGAGGTAGACCTCCCTTGCCCCGGCCTGTTCTGCAGAATCGCGGATGGCCCTCTTTTCCACCTGGGTTATCCCTGAGGGAACGCCAATGATGATCCGGGGCCGGACCAGGGCCTTCCGATTGTGTATCTTGACTATGAAGTGGCGGATCATCTGTTCGGTTACGTCGAAGTCGGCAATGACCCCGTCCTTCATGGGGCGGATGGCCACGATGTTGCCGGGGGTGCGGCCCAGCATTTCCTTGGCCTCCTTACCCACTTTGAGGACGGTGTTACTCCCCTTCTTTATGGCCACCACCGAGGGCTCGCAGAGGACAATGCCTTTGCCTCGCACGTAGATCAGGGTGCTGGCCGTGCCCAGGTCCACGGCCAGGTCGTTGGAGAACATCCCAAAAAGCCAGTTAAAGATCATCGCGGGACTCCTTTCCCGTCTCTATGTCCCAGGGTCCAAAAAGTCGGATTAAATGAATTTAATAACATAAATCCTTGCCCATGACAAGGTTTTTTTGGGCCATAAGTCCATTTCTTTACAGGACAGGATTGAGTCGGCCTCGGTAAAGGGATGGAAGAAGGGCCAACAGGGTGAGGAGGGTAAAGCCGGCTATGGAGGTGTAGAGGGTGAGGAGGCTCCCATTGGCCAGGATGAAGGTGGCGATGATGGGCCCAAGGGCGCTTCCTGCAAAGCGGGATGTGTTTAAAAAGCCTATGGTGGCTCCCCGCCCTTCAACCGCTGCCTGGGCTATGATTAAGGGCAGGACCACCGAGATGAATCCCGTCTGGAGAGCCCGGATGAAGGTGAAGCTCCAAACGTCGCTGCCCAGGATGAGGAGGATTTGGAGGAGGGAGGCGGCGAAGCCAGCACTGAGGATTAGTCGGAGGGACCCTATCCGGGAGGAGGCCCGGGAGAGGCCGTAGGAGCCAGCCACTGAGGCAAGGCCATAGGCCATGACCACAAGGCCAGCGGCCTTCAAGGCTTCCTCTCCCACGACTTGCATCCCCTTTAGGATCTGGGGGAGGACGCTGGGCAGGAAGACTATATGGACAGTGGCTGCAAAGCATACGAGCCAGCCAGTTAGAAGACGGCCTTTAGAGAACTTCTGAGGTTCTTCCATTATGCCTTGAGGGGGCAGAGGTGTCAAGGTCATGAGGGAAAAGAGGAAGATAAAGCCTACCATAAGTCCTGCAAGGAGGAAGGCAGATCTATAGCCCAGAAGAGCTGCTGCGAAGGCCCCTACCGGGGGACCGGTGATCTGTCCCAAAGTAAGGGCCGATTGGAAGAGGCCCACATCCTTTTCCAGTCGGCCTCTCGGGGAGACGGTGGAGATGATGATGAGCCCTATGGTGGAGAGGCCCCCGAGGAAGCCTTGCAGGAGGCGGAGGAGCAGAAGTATCGGGAGGTTTGTAGTGAAGGCCATGAGGGAGACCAGGAGGGCATGAGAGAAGAGACACCTTTCGAAGAGGAGTTTGGGACTTATTCGAGCAGTAAGGGATCCCCAGAAGGGGGAGCCTACTATAGCCCCGGCCGAGGCAGCACCCACGATGAGTCCAACCCAGCGCAAGGTGGCCGCCTGGCCCAATGGGCTCACGGCCGCAACGTAGAAGGGGAGAAAAACCAGCATGAAGTTTAAGGAGAAGGCCAGGCCAAACTGGGCTGCCACTACTACCTGGATATCCCTGGGGCCACCCTCAGCCATGGCTGGTGCCGGTCTCCCTAGTATTCATAGGATGGATTTAAAGGATTTTACTCAGAAAGGCCTTGGTCCTATCCTGCCTTGGGTTTTCAAAGAGCTCTTTTGGCGGGCCTTCTTCCACAATCCGCCCCTCATCCATAAAGATAACCCGGTCCGCCACTTCCCGGGCGAAACCCATCTCGTGGCTCACCACTATCATGGTCATCCCTTCCCGGGCGAGCTGCTTCATTACGTCCAGGACTTCACCGATCATCTCGGGGTCCAGGGCGCTCGTGGGCTCATCGAAGAGCATTATTTTGGGCTGCATGGCCAGGGCCCTGGCAATGGCCACCCGCTGCTGCTGACCCCCGGAGAGCTGAGCAGGGTAGGAATTGGCCTTCTCAGGGATTCCTACCTTTTCCAAGAGGGACCTTGCAATCCTCTCCGCCTCCTCCTTGGTCCTCTTCCTGACCTTCTCTTGGGCCAGAGTGATGTTTCGGAGGGCAGTGAGGTGGGGAAAGAGGTTAAAGGACTGGAAAACTATCCCTATCTCGGCCCTTACCTTATTGATATTCACCTTGGAGTCGTTTAAAGGGGTGCCATCAATGATGATGGTTCCCGAGTCTATGGTCTCCAGGTGGTTGAGGCAGCGCAGAAGGGTGCTCTTTCCGGAGCCACTGGGGCCGATAATTACTACCCTTTCCCCTTTATTCACAAATAGGGTAACCCCCTGAAGGGCCTTCACAATACCGAAGCTCTTATAAACGTCTCGAACGTTGATCACCCAGGACCCCTTTCAATTCTTTGATAACATGGAGTTTTGGCCCTGTCAAGGGGTTACCTCCTCGGCCGTCCCTTTTGGAGCGGAGAAACTTATTAGCCTTACCAATCATATTTCTTGGAATGCCTATCTGTTCAAAGGTTTCAGGGTTCATGAAGTAGAAGGAAGTGCCATTGTCGTAGATATTTCATAAAAATGCACGTATGAAGAGGAGTTCCTCAGGCGGCGTGAAGGGACTTCTCTGCCTGCTGGGTGAGAAGGGATAAGGGATAGCAGATCACGAAGTAGATGAAGGCTGCGGTCAGGTAGAGCTCGAAGGAGGCGAAGGTCCTCTCTATGGTCTCCTGGGTGGCCCTGGTGAGCTCGAAGACCCCAATAATAGCGGCTAAAGATGTGTCCTTTATCAGGGTGGTGAATAGACCCATCATAGGCGGGATCATGCGTCGCACGGCCTGGGGGAGAATGACGAAAGTCATGGTCTGGGAGTAATTCATGCCCAGGGACTTCGCAGCTTCGGTCTGGCCCTTGGGAAGGGACTGGATGGCACCACGGACGATCTCGGCGGCGTTACCACCTGCAAAAAGGGTCATGGCCAGGACTGCCGCAGGATACTTTGGGAGCTCCAGGCCCAGGGCAGGAAGGCCAAAGAAGATGAAGAACATCTGCATAATGAGGGGAGTCCCCCGGGTCACCTCCATGACCCCTCGGGTGGGATATCCAATCAAAGGATTATTGGAAAGGCGGAGGAGGCCCAAGAAGAAACCGAGGATGGTTCCCATGATCAGGACGCCACCCGCTATCTGTAGGGTGCTCTTTGTCCCCCAGAGCAGGTACCAAAGGTTTTTGGTGACAATGTCCCAGTGCATTTTCAAAATTCCTGGTATCAGCAGCAAGCTATCAGCTCTGATGTTCGTTCTAGCAATCCCCTTTCGCTGCTTGCTGATGGCTGACGGCTGTCTGCTGATTTCTAGATTAGGAGGCGGATCCTCCTCTCGATAATGGCCAGGATCCAGGACAGGCTAAAGACTAAAGCCAGGTAAAGCACAGTTACTGCCCCATAAACCTCAAAGGCCCGGAAGGTCCAGGCGGTGAGGTCGTTGCCTATGAAGGTGAGCTCCACCATCCCTATGACCGAGACCAGGGAAGAGTTCTTTAGCAAAGCGATAAAGTTATTGCTCAAGGCGGGCAGGGAGATCCTGAAGGCCTGGGGAACGATGACGTAGCGGATGGTCTGGATCTCGGTGAAGCCCAGGGACCTCGCGGCTTCGATCTGGCCCTTGGGTATGGCCTCCAGTCCCGCCCTTACCACCTCTGTATTGTAAGCCCCTGTGTAAAGCACCAGGGCAGCGAAGCCGGACATAAAAGGGGAGAGCTTCAGGCCGATCTGAGGAAGGCCGAAGTAGATGAGGAAGATCTGGATGAGGAGGGGGGTATTGCGAAAGGCCTCTACATACCAGGCTGCAGGAAAACGGAGGAATTGGTGGCGGGATGTCTTGGCCACCCCCATAACTATGCCCACCAAAATTGCTACCAGGATGGCCCCGGTAGAGACCTCTACTGTAAGCCAAGCCCCTTTGAGGAGCAGCGGCAGGTTCTTCCAGATGACGCTAAAATTAAGCTTGTAGCCCATAAAGATACGTTACATAAACAATGGAGGCTCCCCCTTTCGAAGAGGGGAAGCCCCCCTTCACTATCTACTAATCCCTTTTCACCTTTTTATTATGGTTTGGCGAGCTTGCCGGCTACCTCCCCGAACCACTTGGTGTAGAGCTTGTCGTAGCTCCCCTCCTTCTTCATCTTCTTGAGGGCATCGTTGACCCAGGCGAGGAATTTGGGATTCCCCTTCCTCACTCCAAGGCCGTAGGGGGCTGGCTTGAAGGGCGGGAAGCCCACTACCTCGAGGGTGGGCTCGTTCTTTACCATGTTGAGGAGCAGCACATCATCCTGCACGAAGGCCACCCCCCGGCCATCCTTGAGGGCCAGGAGGCACTCGGAGTTCTTGGTAAAGGTAATCCGCTCGGCGGTGGGGACCAGCTCCTTAATGTATTTATCACCGGTGGAGCCCTGAAGGGTAATTACCTTCTTCCCCGCCAAGTCCTGATAGCTCTTTATAGGGCTACCCTTCCTGACCATGAGGAGGTGTCCGGAGTAGAAGTAGGGATCGGAGAAGTCGATGACTTCTGCCCTCTCGGGGAGGATGGTCATGCTGGCCAGGATTATATCGATCTTGCGCCCTACCAGGTTTGGTATCCGGTTGGCCGAGGTGACCGCCACCAGCTCTACTTTGTTGGGGTCCCCGAAGAGGTAACGGGCAAACTCCCGGGCAATGTCTATATCGAAGCCCGTGTTCTGCCCCTTCTCATCAATGAAGCCAAAGGGCGGGAAGTCCGCCTTGACCCCGGCGATGAGCTTACCCCTTGCCTTGACCTCGTCCAGGGTATCGGCAGCCAGGGCCGGCAGACCAAGACTTACTATAAGGGATAGAGCCATTAGGAAAATAGCCCCATAGAACCATGGTCTTGCATTTCCTCTCATTAATCTCATGGTCTCCCTCCTCCTAAATTCATGGATTCCAAGGATTGACCTCAAGCCCAGGAAAAATTTATTCCTTTTTTCTTCACCCCCTTTCCCTGGTAAATACACCTTTTAGAAAACTCTGAAGGCCTTATCTGATGAGGAATCCCAGCATCCCTATTTTTACATATTTTTATGTAGTAGTAGTAGGGGCTTGATTTATCAAGCCCGTTGGTTTTTCGGGTTCAATGAATTGAACCCCTACATCTCGGGTCGGATAAATCCGACCCCTACATTTCTGTAGTGACCCTTTAATGGTTGATAGATAGTTCTCCCCTAAAAATCTATCAAAATTTCCCTCCCCCTTTGATGGGAGTATAAGCCCCCGGGTTAGGGTGGGGGTGAAAATGCTTTGAAATTTCAACAAATCTAAGCCCCCTTCCCCCTCACCCTGACCCTCTCCCACCAGGGGAGAGGGGATTTCCGGAATATGACTAATTATCAACTATAATAGGGTTACTACCTACATTTCTTTTTCTTGAAAATATACTTAGTGTCATTAAATCATTGCTAATTTCATTAAAATATGGTAAACTTCATAGGTTAGAAAACCTTAAAAGGAGGTCTAACCTATGGAAAAAGTTGATCTTAGTAGGTATTTCTGTCCTAACGAAAGATGCCCGAGTTATGGCATTAGGGGTCAGGGCAACGTT
>JACRGL010000078.1 GCA_016212365.1 Candidatus Methylomirabilota bacterium
AAAAATTCCTTTTTTTAGGAGGTTTCATGAGGAAGCTGGTAAAGAGTGTATTCACCCTGACCCTGAGTGCCCTTATGGCGGCCCTCTTGGTTATAAGCTATCTCGAGCTCTATCCTTCCTCACCCCCTTATAAAGAGGAGAAGGGGCTGGAGGTAACCGCTGCGCCACCACCAGTAACCATTCCTGTTAAGGGATCAGCCCCTGAAGAGATAGTCGTAGCCGTTTATAGCCAGGTGAGCCCTGCCGTGGTTAATATAAGTAGTATTGCCATGGCTTACGACTTCTTCTTCAACGTCGTTCCCCAAAGGGGAACGGGTTCGGGCTTCATTATTGACGAGCGGGGCTATATCGTCACCAACAACCACGTAGTGGAGAACGCCGAGAGGCTGGAAGTGACCCTTGCCTCAGGGGCAAAGTATAAGGCAAAGCTGGTGGGGAGAGACCCCGGTAATGACCTGGCAGTGATAAAGATCAATCCGAAGGAGAAGCTCCCCACTGTAGGGCTGGGAGACTCTAACGCCTTGCAGGTAGGCCAGACGGCTATTGCCATAGGAAACCCCTTTGGCCTCCAGGGGACTGTGACTACAGGGGTGATTAGTTCCCTGGGCCGGACCCTAAGGGCGGAAAATGGCCGCCTGATGAGCAGCATCATCCAGACTGATGCGGCTATCAACCCGGGAAACTCCGGGGGTCCCCTCCTTAATTCCAGGGGCGAAGTTATTGGCATTAATACCGCCATCTTTAGCCCCAGTGGAGGCTCTGTAGGGATTGGCTTTGCTATCCCCATAAATACTGCCAAGCGCCTTATCCCTGAGCTTATCGCTAAAGGGAGGGTTAGCCACCCCTGGCTTGGCATTGCAGGGATTGCCATAAATCCTGAGATGGCCGAAGAGCTTGGACTATCAGCCAAGGAAGGTGTCCTCATTGTTCAGGCGATCCCCAGGGGACCTGCCGAGAGGGCAGGAGTGAGGGGTGGGAACCGGAGGGTCCGGGTTGGGAACACTATTCTGGCCATTGGAGGGGATATCCTTGTTTCCATTGATGGAAAGAAGGTATCCAATTTAGACGACCTCACCACCTACCTGGACACTTCTAAAAGGGTGGGAGATACGGTAAAACTGGGGCTCCTCAGGAATGGAAACCCTCTGAGCATTGAGCTTAAACTAGGCGAGAGGCCTGAGGAGTAGGATTGGTGGAAGGACCTAAAGGAGCAAAGGCATAAGCTTAATAGGGATTCAAAAAACCCAGTATTTTCAAGAAAAATAAATGTAGTAGATGTGTAGGGGTTCAATTCATTGAACCCGATAATAAATCAAATTCCATGTGAGGGTGGCATTTATGACACCCGAAAATGACGGGCTTGATAAATCAAGCCCCTACTACATTAAAATTATTAAAAATTGAAATTTAGTGTTATAAACGCTGCACTAGATGTGGATTCTTAGGCTGGAGGTGAAAAAAAATAGGGATGCTTGAAATTCCCATCAGATAAGGCCTTCAGAGTTTTCTGAAAGGCAGCATAAGCTTAATTTTTAGGAGGTGATCACATGCAAAAATCCAAGGTAGGGCTAGTCGTAGTCGTTGTTTTTATCATGGGAAGCCTGATCCTGACACATATCCCTGCCATGGCCCATGGAAAGGGCGGTGAGTCCGCCAAAGGCGGAATGATGGGACCTGGGCCCTCGTCCCCGGAGCACTGGGCCCCGATAACATCGGCCCTGAGGCATAAGGAAGAGCTAGGCCTGAATGAGGAGCAGGTGAAGTCCCTAAAGGCCCTAAAGGCCGACTACGAGAAAGGGGCTGCTCAAAAGGCCGCTGACCTTCGGAAAGCCGAGAGGGAGCTGGGGGAACTCCTGACCAAGGACCCAATGGATATGGGCCAGGTGGAGGCCAAGGTCAAGGCCATCGAGGGATTACGCAGTGAAATCCGTCTGGATCGCATCAGGACCATAGAGAAGGGTAAGGCCATCCTGACCAAAGAGCAGTGGCAGAAGCTTGTCTCTCTAATGAAAGCGAGGAAAAAGAGGCCCGTGGTCAAAGGGGGATGAATTATATGGTTCACGGTTGACGGTTCATGGTTAACAGAAAATGTGCGAATTGTAGCCGCAACCTTCGGGTAGTCGCACCCTTTATGGGTGCGAAATAAACGCAGGCTTAAAGCCTGCAGCTACCACAATTCATGATCTGTGTAGTTGCCCAATTTATTGGGCGAGGGCGGGGACAGAGCCCCGCCCCTACAGTAGGGGCCGACCTCCGTGTCGGCCCTGTGCCTGATAAATCAGGCAACTACTTAATTGGTGCGTAATTCGGGATATAATGGGCAATAAGGGGGAGATCCCCCTTTTCATTGTAGCGCCGCAGCTTGCATGCGGCGGAATCTTTCGCCGGACACCAGGTCCGGCGCTACGTTATTAAAAGGGCATAAATGCCTATGAGGATAAATATGAAGGAAGGAGCGGTAGGGATGGGGCGTAAGGCCTTTCGTGCTATTGCCTGTCTGCTTCCTTTATTGCTTTTCTCTTTTGCTTCCGCATGGGCCGGGGAGGTCTTTGAGGCCACCCTTAAAAACGGCCTCAAGGTCCTCCTGAAAGAGGACCACAGGGCCCCCATAGCTACCTTCCAGGTTTGGTACAAGGTGGGCTCCAAGAACGAAGGGCCGGGCATTACAGGGGCTTCCCACCTCCTGGAGCATATGATGTTTAAAGGGACGGAGAGATACAGTCCCATGCAGTTTGCCCGCATAGTTCAGAAAAACGGTGGATGGAGCAATGCCTTCACAGGAAAGGACTATACTGCCTACTACGAGAACATCGCCGCCGACCGGCTGGAGTTGGTATTAGAATTAGAGGCAGATCGGATGCAGAACCTCCTCCTGGATCCCCAGGAGTTCAAGGCGGAGCGGGAGGTGGTCAAAGAGGAGAGGCGGCTTCGCATCGAAGACGACCCCACCTCTCTTTTAAGGGAGGAATTGTTGGCCTCCGCCTTCAAGGCCCATCCCTACCGTCAGCCAGTAATAGGATGGATGTCCGACCTGGAGAGGATCACTCGGGAGGACCTCTACCGTTATTATAAGACTTATTACGTCCCGAATAATGCTTCCATAGTTGCCGTAGGGGACTTTGATAAATTCGAAATTTTAAAAAAGATAGAAAAGCACTTTGGCCCTATTCCACCCGGCTCTAATCCACCCCGACCGAGGACAGTGGAGCCTGAGCAGAACGGGGAACGCCGCTTACTCCTGAGGAAGGAGGCCGAACTCCCCTTTTTATACATCGGCTACCATACCCCCAGCCTGACCCACCCTGACCGCTTTGCCCTGGAGGTTCTCTCAGCGATTCTCTCCGAAGGCAAGAGCTCTCGCCTATACAAAGGACTGGTCTATGATAAGCAAATCGCCCTCTACGCAGGGGCTGATTATTCCTGGATCCACACTGACCCGAATCTATTCTATTTCTATGCCAGTGTCCTTCCTGGCCGGACCGCGGAAGAGGTGGAGAAGGCTATTTACGCTGAAATAGAGCGGCTTAAAGGAGAGCCCGTCAGTGACCGGGAGCTCCAGAAAGCAAAGAACCAGATAGAGGCATTTTTTATCCTCTCCCAGGACTCTATATTCTTTCAAGGCGAGATCCTGGGGATGCACGAGAGCGTAGCTGACTGGAGGTTGTGGGAGGCCTACCTCCCTGGCATCCGGGCTGTCACGGTCGAGGACGTCCAGAAGGTCGCCAAGAAATATTACTCCGAAGATAACCGCACAGTGGCTATCCTGGCTCCCATAAAGGGAAGTAGTCAGTAAGACCGTTAGGGGTCAGGCGTGAAGCGTAAGGGGAATCGCCTCACGCCTAACGTCTCACGCCTAACGCTCAACTGGGGAGAGGGGGAAAGGGATGATTCATTTGGAGATTAGAAAAAAGCTATATTTTCTAATACTTTTCCTGCTATTTTTGCTCTCTGGCCTGGCATGGGCAAAGGAGCCCATCGCTAAAAGGGCTGTTCTAGACAATGGCATGGTCCTACTGGTGGGCGAGAGGCCGGCCTTACCTATTGTCACCGTGAGCCTGCTGGTCAAAGCAGGTTCCGCTGCCGAGTCCTTTGAGAAGGCGGGATTGGCCACCCTCACTGCTGCTCTCCTCACTCATGGGACGCAGCGGCGCACGGCATTGGAGATCAGCGAGGAAATCGAGTTTGTGGGAGGTTCCCTGGGGGCCAGCGCCGGCTATGATACAAGCACTGTAGACCTTACAGTGTTAAAAAAGGACCTGGACCTGGGTTTAGAACTATTAGCCGATGTCCTCCTCCGCCCCACCTTCCCTGAGGAGGAACTCAAGCGTAAGGTGCGGGAGATCCAGGCGGCTATAAAGAGAAAGAAGGAAGAACCTGGGGAGGTGGCCCAGAAGGCCTTCTCCGAGATGGTCTTTGGGGTTCACCCTTATGGCCGCCCGGTAGAGGGGACCGAGGAGTCCCTGGGCCGGATAACCCGCCAGGACCTCCTGGAATTCCACAGGGCCTTCTACCTCCCTAATAACTCCATAATGGCTGTGGCAGGCGATGTTACCATTGAAGAGATGGTGACAAAGCTAACCAGATACCTGGCCCCTTGGAAGCCGGGCAGGGTTAGGGAGAGTCCTATGCCAGAGATGCTGAGAAAGGAAAGGCCTCTCGTAAAGAAGGTCCACAGGAACATAACCCAGGCAAATATCCTTCTGGGCCACTTAGGCCTGAGCCGCTCCAACCCTGATTATTATGCTGTGCTTGTCATGAATTACATCCTCGGAGGTGGCGCCTTTGCCTCCCGTCTCTGGGAGAATATTCGGGAAAATCGAGGCCTGGCCTACGATGTCTCTAGCCACTTCCTTCCCCGGCGCTTCCCAGGGGCCTTTCAGGTTGAGCTCCAGACCCAAAATGAGTCTGCAAATACAGCAATAGAGGAGGTCCTTAAGGAGATCAGGCGTATCAGAGAGGAGCCTGTCTCGGACCAGGAGTTGGAGGAGGCTAAGGCCTACCTGACGGGAAGCTTTCCCTTTAAGATAGATACCAATCCTAAGGTTGCCGGGCTCCTGGCCAGCATTGAATATTACGGCCTGGGCCTTGACTATGTGGCCAGTTATCCAAGGCTGATAGGGGCCGTTACTAAAGGGGAAGTCCTGCGGGTGGCCCGGAAGTACCTGGACCCGGAGGGCTATGTCCTGGTTGTGGTTGCCGATCAGGAGAAGGCAGCCCTGCGTTAGTAATAAAATGAAGCCTTTCCTGAAGAAGGCCGCCCTCTTTCTTCCTGTGGTTTTGTTCCTTGGCCTCCTCTTATATGGCCTGAAGACCCACAACCGCCCCATTGAAGGCAGGGAGGCTCCGGGCTTTTCTTTGCAACTCTTCAGTGGGGAGGCCTTCAAGTTAAAGGAGCAAAGGGGAATGATAGTGGTGGTGAATTTCTGGGCATCCTGGTGCCTTCCATGCCGGGAGGAGGCCCCAACCTTAGAGGCCTTCTGGCGGGCTTACAGGAATAAAGGGGTAGTCCTGGTAGGGGTAAACATATGGGACACGGAGGGCTCTGCCAGGGCATTTATTAGAGAATTTGGAAGCACCTATCCAAATGGGCCAGACAGGAAAGGGACTATAGCTATAGAATATAGAGTTACCGGCGTCCCTGAAACCTTCTTCATAGACAGAGAGGGAAAGATCGCCCACC
>JACRGL010000079.1 GCA_016212365.1 Candidatus Methylomirabilota bacterium
GGGGTTTGATTTATTATCGGGTTCAATGAATTGAATCCCTACGTATCGGGTCGGATAAATCCGACCCCTACTACATTTATTTTTCTTGAAAATATTGAATTTTCTAAATCCGTATTCCTGTTAGGCCCAATAAATTGGGCAACTACCCACTCATTTAGCAAACTTAAAGATGGCCTCCATCAGCTCATTGTAGATACCCTCAGGACTTTCCGAGCGGATAGAGGCTGTAACGCAGTTCTCCAGGTAATTACGCATTATGATCTTCCCTGCCCCCCTGAGGGCCTCCTGGACCGAGGAGATCTGGGTCAGGATCTCCAGGCAGTAGCGTTCCTCCTCCACCATCTTCTTGAGACCCCGGACCTGGCCCTCGATTCGGTTAAGCCGCTCTAAGGTCTGTTTCTTCCTTTCCGAGTTTATCATGAATTACCTCCTTGAATAGCCCTACCCCCTACCCCTATAATAGATACTCGACTATCCCTTGTCAAGTATTATTTGGATCCCCAAAAATAGAGATTGAAAAGTATAACCCCCATAAAATCCCCTCCCCTACCCCCTCCACATCCTCCCCCCACTTGCGGGGGAGGACAAAGGTGGGGGGGCATTTTATGGGGAGGGGGTTGAGGGGAGGGGGAACCAATGGTAGTCTCTCACCCTCACCCCGACCCTCTCCCACCCAGGGAGAGGGGGGGAATCGGTGATGTCAATCTCTATTTTAGGGTCCGTTCATGACCTTGAAATGGTTAAGCCGATGTGATAAAATTTATTGACTTAAAGGTGGTGGTTTGATAATAAATAGCTGTTTTTTTGGAATTTCGGAGTCTAAGGAGGTCTGGATGATACAAATTTCTTTATCCCTTCACAGGGAGGGCTACAAGAAGGAAAAAGGCCCTTTTTTTAGAGTCCCGGCGGTATTGGCCTTTCTGGGAATGATGGTCCTAGCTCCGCCTGCGGATGCCCTCCAAGAGGTAGTCCTGGGAGAAATCAATCCCCTGACCGGGCGCTTCGCCGCTCAGGGCGCTGCGCTACACCAAGGGATCAGCTACGCTGTAGAGGAGGTAAACCCCCGCCTAGCTCTAAAGGGGGTAAAGGTGGCCCCTGTGTTCCGGGACGACGAGTCCAAGCCTGAACGGGCGGTAGCCGCCGCCGAGGAGTTAGTTACCCGGGAACGCGCCCTGGCCCTTGTGGGGGGGTATGTAGATAGCCTGGTAGGGCCCATCAGTGAGGTAGCGGAAAGGGCAAAGGTGCCCTACGTGGCTTCGGCCTCTCTGGACGAGAGGCTCACGCAGCGGGGGTATCACTACTTCTTCCGGGTCTCTAGCCTCCCCGGCTATATCAAAACTACTACAGACTTCCTCTCAGAAGTCCTCAAGGTCAAAAACCTGGCCATCCTCTATTCCACGACCCCGGGGGCCACCCAGCTTGCCCAGCGCCAGCGGGAAATCCTGGAAAAGCGAGGGGTAAAGGTCCCGGTCTTCGAGGCCTTCACCTCAGGGATCGTCGACTTCACCCCCCTCCTCATCAAGGTGCGGGAGGCAGGGGCCGAGGTCATCCTATCCGATGCCTTCTTCGCCGACCACCTCTTAATGGTCCGCCAGCTCCAGGAACACAGGATCTACCTGAAGGGCTTCTTAGGGACCTTTGGGATGGAGTTCCCCGCCGTCATTAAGAGGCTGGGAAAGGCGAGTGAGTACCTATTGGGGACCACCAGTTGGGAACCGGAGATCACCACACCCGGAACCGAGGAAGCCTCCCGGGCCTTTGTGGAAGGCTTCAAACGCAGGTTCGGAGTGGAGCCTGACCCCCTAGCCATGCATGGCTACGCTTCTGCCCGGGCGGTCCTAGCGGCTCTGGACTCCCTTATTGACAAGAAAATCCCTGTAAACGGGCCTAACCTTCGAGAGGAGCTCGGTAAGTTAGACTTGCTCCTCCCTTTAGAGCGGCTTAAATTTGACCCTAATGGGGACCCCCTGGGTTACGAGCGGGTGGTAATCCAGATCCAGAAAGGAAAGCACGTCCCTGTTTACCCACCGGGGCGGGCCAGGGGTAGAGCCCTCTATCCCATGCCGCCCTGGGAAAAGCGCTGAAATTAACCACGTCGCAGGCAGGCTTTGACGCTACCCAATTTTTGTAATTCCGGTTGTAGTGTCCGAGCTTGTCCGGACGCGACAGCGGTATCCCTCGATCAAAGGCCTCATGGTCGTTCTTCTACAAGCCGTGGTATCCGGGGCCCTGATGGGCCTTTTTTATGCCCTCCTGGCTGCTGGATTCGCCCTCATTTTTGGGGTGGTGCGGGTATTCAATTTAGCCCATGGAGAGCTGGTACTCATTGGGGCCTATCTGGGCTATGGATTATGGGCCCTCGGCGGCCTCGATCCCCTCTGGTCCATGCCGGTTGCTGCTGCTTTCCTGATCCTGGTGGGTTTCCTTGTCCATCGGGTCTTATCCAGGACATCAGAGCCCTTCGAGCTTAACACCCTGGTCCTCACTTTTGGGTTCTCCCTTCTCTTTCAGAACCTTCTGCTTATATTAATGAGCGGTAACTATCGCCTGGTAGTGGCCCAAAGCTTTGAGCAGGCGTTTGTCCTGGGACCTGTGAGTGTGAGCATAGGCCGGCTCGTGGTAGGGGTGGTATCCCTAATCTCCTTAGGGACCCTTAGCTTTCTACTAAGGGGGACCTATATGGGAAAAGTCATGCGCGCTACAAGCCAGGACCGCGAAGCCGCCTCCTTAATGGGAATCAACGTGGCCAGGATAGACCTTTATGTTTTCGCTATCGGAACGGGGATAGCGGGCATGGCAGGGCCCCTCTACGCCACCCTCCACTACGTCCAACCGGCGGCAGGAGTAGAGGCCACTCTCATCGCCCTCATCCTGACTATCTTCGGAGGGGTAGGTAGAATGGAAGGCCTCTTATTAGGGGGCCTGATTTTTGGCCTAACGGAGTCACTGACTGTGGCCTTGATCGGCTCCCAGTGGAAAGAGCTTCTGGCCTTTATGGTATTGATCCTCCTCCTCCGGGCCCGTTCCGTAGGGCTCCTGCCAGGGAAGGTGTATTAAAAAGATGCGTGATGCGTGAATAAATGTAGGGGCGGGGCTCTGTCCCCGCCCGTCATAGGGAGGACACGGAGGTCCTCCCCTACAGCCGTGTCAGTCATAGGGAGGACACGGAGGTCCTCCCCTACAGCCGTGTCAGATTATGCATAAGACAGAAATATACATGTTGGGAGGAATGCTAGGTCTCTTGGTTCTCCTCCCCCCGATGGTGAACTTCGATAACTACTACCTCTATGTCCTTACCATGGCCTTCCTCTTTGCATGGCTCTCTTTAAGCTGGAACATCCTGGCCTACTGTGGGCAGATCTCCTTTGGCCACGCGGCCTTCTTCGGCGTCGGGGCTTACGCCTCCGCCCTCCTCAGCCTCCGTCTTGGCCTCTCCCCCTGGCTCACCGGCCTCCTTGGTGGAGTATTGGCGGTAGCGGCCTCCCTTATCCTCGGGGGGAGCTGCCTCCAGCTCCGGGGGCCCTACCTTTCCCTGGCCACCCTGGCCTTTGCCGAAATCCTCCGGGTAATCACTCAGAACTGGACATCCCTCACTGCCGGGACTTCGGGCCTGGTCGGGATACCCTCATTACCGCCTCTCACCATCGGGGGATTAACCCTCGATTTCCCGGGGAGTCGCCTTCCCCCTTACTACCTCCTCTTGACCCTCCTCGTTCTCCTCACTGTAGCAGTGGCGGCTTTACTTCGATCCCCCTTGGGCTTCGCCTTCGCCGCCATCCGGGAAGGGGAAGCCAGGGCCGAGGCCCTTGGGGTAAACGCCTTTAGATACAAGCTCCTGGCTCTATCCCTCTCAGCCTTCTTCACGGGACTTGGAGGAGCCTTCTATGTGCACCAGATTCACTACTTAGAACCTGGAATCGCCTATCATCTATCCCTCTCGGTGCTCCCCCTGGTGATGGCCATGTTTGGGGGAAGGCTCACCGTTATAGGGCCGCTCTATGGGGCTTTTATCCTCTATCTGGTGAACGAGCTCGTATTCCAGAGGCTATTCCCCTTTACCCACCAGCTCCTCTATGCTGCTGTAATCGTGCTTGTGATTCTCTTTATGCCTCAAGGCCTGGCTGGCTCGTGGAGGAAGGAAGAAGCCATTAGCCGATAGCCCAGTAGTTGCCCCGATTATCGGGGCGTATCATCGCCAAAGTGGGGAACAATTCGTAAATCATTATTTTTGTGTAGTAGTTGCCCAATTTATTGGGCATTTAGAGGGCGGGGACAGAGCCCCGCCCCTACAGTAGGGGCCGACCTCGGGCACCCGCCTTTGGCGGGTCGGGCCCTATGGCCTGATAAATCAGGCAACTACAAGAATAATGGCTAAAGGCCGCGAAAGGAATCATGGCTCTCCTTGAGGGAACCGGGGTTACCAAATATTTTGGGGGATTGGCTGCCCTCCTGAACGTGGACTTTTACGTAGAGGAGGGCGAAATCGTAAGCCTGATCGGACCTAATGGCTCCGGGAAGACCACCCTCTTCAATTTGATCGGGGGGCATCTCAACCCTACACGGGGTTCCATCCGCTTCTTAGGTAAAGACATCTCTGGCCTCCGGCCCTATCAAATATGCCAAAGAGGTATAGGACGGGCCTTTCAAATCGTAAGCCCTTTCCTAAATCTTACTGTTTTGGATAACGTCACAGTAGGCTCCCTCTTCGGGAAGGGGCGGTGGTCCGCCCAAGGCGGAAAGGCCGCCACCCAGGATGCCTGCCAGATCCTCGAATTGGTCGGGCTTGCGGAAAAGAAAAAGGCCCTGGCCCGGAACCTGAGCATCGGCGAGCTGAAGCGCCTGGAGGTTGCTATGGCCCTATCCACCAAGCCGCGCCTTCTCCTTTTAGATGAGGTGCTGGCCGGGTTAAGCCCGAAAGGGGCCATGGAGATTATGGCCACCATTAAAGAGATCCGGGATAAGGGGGTTACTGTCTTTGTCATTGAACACGTCCTTAAAGCGGTCACTGGGATATCAGACCGGGTGATGGTCCTCGACCAGGGGAGGAAGATCGCCGAGGGCCGCCCGGAAGAGATCATTACTGATCGCAAGGTCATCGAGGCCTATCTAGGCGAGAGCTGAAAGGATTCCCCTTTGCTCCAGGTAAAAGGGATTGACGTCTTTTATGGTAATATACAGGCCCTGTGGGACATTACCCTCCGGGTGGA